>CAJBMJ010000558.1 GCA_903954045.1 uncultured beta proteobacterium
AACTTTACATAATATACATCGTATGAAGTAAATTAGTCCGTCTACAACAACTACTTCTTGGCCGCTCTACCATTGCCCTTTGGGATTAGCGGCTCGTATAAACGTCGTCAGCAATTCAATGGAGTCCACCTTGCTGCCGCGCACTGCGAAGTCCAGCGCACTGAGCTTCAATTGATTTCTAAGTTGCACGTCGGCACCAGCATCCAATAGAAGTTGAACCGCAGCTGTTGTTCCGTACATTGCCGCCATCATCAGCGGTGTACTGCCGTTGGGTGATGCAGCGTCGATGTAGGCATGGTTGTCGAGCAACAACTGGATGACTTCCAAATGACCGCCGCTAGCGGCGTAGTGCAAAGGCGTCCAGCCTGGTTTGTTGATATCTGCATCGCGTGCAATGAGCTTTTGGCAAAGTTCTGTTTGACCTTTCAATGCAGCCAACATCAAAGGACTTTCGTCTGCGGGTGTACGCACCTCCACCTTGGTTTGGGGATTCTGGAGAAGCACATCAATGACTTTGGGTGACGGTTCACGCACGGCCAGAACCAGGCCAAACTGGCCTTTGGGATCTACCGTATTAGGGTCAAATCCACGTTCCAACAATTGAAATACCGTCGCGGCATCGTCGCGCTTGATGGCAGTAAAGAAATCGTCATACGAACCAGCATGCGAAGAAATACTTCCATAAAAAACAATGAGATACAAAACATATTTAATGTAAAGTCTCATGACAAAACACCCCAAAAAAGATGGTTGAAGTTCTCGTTGCTAGCGTGGGCAACATCCTCAACGCTACATTGTTTGATGCTTGCGAGCTGCATAGCAACGTAGGGTACATAAGACGGATTGTTGGTTTTGCCGCGGTATGGAACAGGTGCCAGGTAGGGGCTGTCGGTCTCTATCAGGGTGCGTTCCAACGGCACGTAGGCTGCCACTTCACGCAGTTCATGGGCCGACTTAAACGTCAAAATTCCAGAGAATGAAATATAAAACCCCCTATCCAGTGCTGCTTTTGCGACCTTCAGGCTTTCCGTAAAACAATGAAAAACGCCCCCTGCTGAAGTCGCGCCGCCGTCCTCATGCTCTTCCGCCAGAATAGCCAGGGTGTCATCGGAAGCATTTCGGGTATGGATGACGAGCGGCTTCTTCAACTGCCGTGCAGCCCGGATATGTGTTCTGAAACGCTCCCGCTGCCACTCCATGTCCGAAACAGTTCGATCGCCCAGACGGTAGTAATCCAGACCCGTCTCGCCAATGGCCACCACGCGCGAAAGTGACCCTAGCTCAAGCAAATCGCCAAGGCTTGGCTCACTGACTCCCTCGTTATCCGGATGGACTCCTACGGTGGCCCAAAAGTTGTTGTAGTTCAATGCCAGTGAATGAACCTCAGGAAACTCTTCCAGGGTCGTACAAATACACAAGGCACGGCCAACCTTGGCATGTGCCATGGCTTGACGAATTTCTGTCAGGGAATTTGCCAGTTCCGGAAATGTGAGGTGGCAATGCGAATCAGTGAACACTCAGAGGGTTTGGGTAGGGTTGTCACTGGCAACATAGGAGCTCAAAATTTCCTCAATTTTGGCCTTCAACGCAAGCGACTTGGGGTCTTTTGGAAAGAGAATCCCCACCCCTTGTGTACGTCTTCCAGCGGCTTTGCCAGGAGTTACCCAGGCTACTTTGCCCGCCACAGGATAACGTTGAGGGTCCTGCGGCAAGGACAAAAGCACGTAAATGTTATCCCCCAAGGCGTAGTCCCTCGAAGTAGGAATAAATATGCCGCCTTCAGTAAAGGATGGGATGTAAGCCGCATGTAGCGCTGATATCTCTTCAATCGACAGCTGAATTACGCTGGGTCTTGGAGTTGAGGCAGAAGGGGTACTCATGGGCTGGTCCGGTCAATGACGGGAGTTTAGGGCCGATTGGGCTTGGCCGACAAGGGCCTCCTGCATCAGCCCCGGATTGAAGGGATGTTCCATGGTCCGCATAGCGCGTGACAGCGCCCCACCCCATTCTGTCAGGGTATCCAGCGACACCGCGGGGGGAAGATCGGCAGGTTCAAAAAAACGAGGTCCCGCACCGGCCCCCTGTGCCAACATGTCATGGCAAAGCTTGTGCAGGCCGTCAATCAACTGCGAGGAAGTCCAGTCCTTCGCAAAAGCGAGGTCACCGCGCAGCATGGCTTTTGGAAAGCCGGCCCAAAGCGATGGACTCAAGCCGTATCGCGCAAACCCAAGCGCATCTTCAGGTCGTCCTCCAGCAGCTTTGAGCAGACCGTTCACATGGTCCGGTTGGACGCCCTGTGTGAAGAGCCACTCTCGCGCATCCGTGGGTTCAGGCCAAAGCATGGCATGTCCAAGACAGCGACTGCGAATGGTGGGCAAAAGCTGGTGGGCCGATTCGGTAGCCAAAACAAACTTCACATCGCCAGGAGGTTCCTCCAGTGTCTTCAACAAGGCGTTGGCGGTAATGCCATTCATACGTTCTGCCGGAAAAACCAGCATGACTTTGCCCCTGCCGCGTGCACTGGTGCGCTGCGCGAACTCCACTGCATCGCGCATGGCTTCTACACGTATTTCTTTGCTCGCTTTGCGTTTCTTGTCGTCTATGTCGGCCTGAGCTTTTTCACCCAACGGCCAATTCAATTCCAGCAGTGTGGTTTCTGGCATCAACACGCAAAGATCGGCGTGTGTGCGCACATCGATAGCATGGCAACTCCCGCACTGCCCGCAGGCTCCAACCTGATTGGGAAACTCACAAAGCCACGCGCGGGCCAGTTGGGTGGCAAGTGCGTATTGACCCAAACCTGAGGGGCCGTGCAGCAACCAGGCATGCCCACGCTGCTTGAGCAATTGGCTTGCCTGGGCCTGTATCCAGGGCGCGATACCGGCTTCAGCCTGTATTGAGCTGGTCAATTCAGCCAGCCTTTCCCTTGCACAGCAGCCAGCACGTCAGACCAGACTGTTTCAGGCGCCTGGTCTGCATCAATTCTTGCAAATCGCAGCGGATCCTGAGCCAGCCGTCGGGCATAAGCGCCAGACACCTGTTCGAAAAATGCCTGCGGTTGTGCTTCAAACTTGTCCGGAACTCTGGCTCCGGCCAATCGCTTTGCAGCCACAACGGTGGGCAAATCAAACCAGATAGTCACATGGGGTTGCAATGGCCCTTGCACACTGCGTTCCAGGTATTCCAGCACGCCCCAGTCAAATCCCCGCCCTCCGCCCTGGTAAGCGAAGGTGGCATCGGTAAATCGATCACACAACACCACATCCCCGCGCTCCAAGGCAGGCGCAATGACTTGCCCAATGTGGTCTCGTCGGGCCGCGAACACCAGCAATGCCTCGGTCATGGGATCCATGGGATCGTTGAGCACCATCTGGCGCAAACGCTCTGCCAGCGGCGTGCCGCCTGGTTCTCGGGTTAGCACCACTGCCCTGCCCTGCGCTTTAAATTGTTGGGCAAGTCGCTCGATATGGGTCGATTTGCCCGCTCCATCAATGCCTTCAAAGGAAATAAATAGTCCGCTCATGGCCTATTGTCGGTTCAATTGCTGCCTGTCTTGGCGCGGCGCTGGTATTTGTTGACGGCCCGGTTGTGATCGTCGAGATTGCTGCTGAACTCACTGCTTCCATCGCCACGGGACACAAAATACAGTGCCTTGGACGTCGCTGGCTGCACCGCAGCCAACAGTGCGCCCTTGCCTGGCATCGCGATGGGCGTAGGCGGCAAGCCATTGCGGGTATAGGTATTCCAGGGCGTATCGGTTACCAGATGAACCTTGCGCAGATTGCCGTCAAACTGCGCTCCCATCCCGTAGATGACGGTGGGGTCGGTTTGTAGCCGCATGCCAATGCGCAGGCGATTGGCAAACACGGAGGCAATCATGGGCCGGTCACTGCTGAGTCCGGTTTCTTTTTCCACAATGCTCGCCAGAATCAGCGCATCGTCTGGACTGCGAAGCGGTGCGTCAGCTGCCTTTTGCGCCCAGGCCCAAGCCAGTTTTTTATCCATGGCCCGCGAGGCCCGTAACAGCACCGAAAGATCCGTGCTTCCTTTGGAATAGGTGTAGGTGTCCGGAAAAAAACGCCCTTCTGCTGGCACTCCGGGCTTGCCCAGTTGCGCCATGATGGCTTCTTCCTCCAGCCCTTGTGTGGCAGGTTTGAGCTGGTCAGCACGCAACAACGCCTCGCGTACCTGACGAAAATTCCAACCCTCTACCACCGTAATGCTGCGCAAAGCCTCCTCGCCCCGCACCAATTTTCCAAGCAGGCTGCGCGGGGTGGTGAGTCCATCCAATTCGTAGCTTCCGGCCTTGATCCGTCTGGACTCTCCGGACAGTCGAAACCACCAGTAAAGGAAGGAAGGCTGCACATCCACGCCGGATTCGGCAACCGTCGCAGCAATGGTCCTCACGCTGTCACCTGGCTCTATGGACAGGTCTACCGTGGCAGCATTCAGGGACAGCGGACTCTCCAGCCAAAGGTAAATGGCCAGAACACTGCCCAAAACCAGGGCAAGCACCGCAGCAATTAAAGTTCGCACAGCCCTACGCCTCCGCGGTTGAATCAGTCGGAATGATAATGGACGGCTTATGAACGATCATCTCAACGCATCGCATCTGCCGGCCACCGCTCTGGACGGCGTGGCGCATCTCACGCACCTGGGTGTCATTCAGGTTGAAGGCGAAGATGCCGCCAAGTTTCTTCACGGCCAACTCACCCAGGATTTTTCACTTCTGGGCTTGAATCAGGCGCGTTTGGCCGCTTTTTGCTCTGCCAAAGGGCGTATGCAGGCAAGCTTCATTGGCTTCAAGCGCCCTGATGGAAAAGTAGTACTGGTATGCCATCGCGATATTCTGGCACCCACGCTCAAGCGTTTGTCTATGTTTGTGCTGCGAGCCAAAGCCCTCCTGTCCGACGCTACAGAAGTCTTTTCGCTCTACGGGTTGGCTGGGTCTGCTACTAAAAATATAGCTGCCGATGCAGGATTGATGTGGACTAAGGGCGATTTCGATGATCAATCTGTGGTCACACTTTATCCCGCTGACGGCATAAACCGCCAGTTGGTGTTGCAGTCCGCCGGGTCGCCCCTCCCGTCTGGCCAGGCAATGACGTTGGACGACTGGCTATGGTCGGAAGTGCGCAGCGGTGTGGCGACGCTCAGTGCATCCGTGGTGGAAGCTTTTGTACCGCAAATGCTCAATTACGAGTCGGTGGGAGGCGTCAATTTTAAAAAAGGCTGCTATCCGGGCCAGGAAGTCGTGGCCCGAAGCCAGTTCCGGGGAACACTCAAGCGACGTAGCTTTCTCTTCCACAGCCCCTCGTTGCTGGCAGCCGGGGATGAAGTTTTTTCCAAAGCAGACAGCTCCCAGCCCGCCGGCACCGTAGTGCAGGTTGCTGCGGTTCCGGTGGTCGCCCAAGAACCCCAGTACAGCAGGGGATTTGATGCCTTGATATCCGTGCAGCTCTCGGCGCTGGAGCTGGGCCCTCTTTTTTCCCCGGGGTCGACTCAGGAACTTGTGCAATTGCCGCTTCCCTATCCTCTCCTGGAAGACGTTTAAACCACTAACTGCCTGTAAACTTGGACTCTAGTGTCAAAAAGGGAATGGTTCGCCGATGTCCACACCGTTAACCAAAGAAGAAGCGTACACGCGACTTGGCTCCATCACACGCGAGATGCACGAGGCGCTGACTGTCCTGGGTGGAAACCAGTTACACGCCATCGTGGAGGAAATTCCTAATGCACGTGATCGCTTGGCCTATGTAGGAAAAATGACCGAAGATGCGGCCAACAAGGTCCTGACGCTGGTGGAAACCGCAAAACCCGAGTGCGATGACCTTTCCAAACGGGGCATTGAGCTCAGTCAATCCCTGACCCGCATGGCAGCAACCAACGACATGAGTGTGGACCGTGCCCGCGGTCTGCTCACGGTCTGCGGCAAGTTTGCGGAGGGCACCGCCAAATTTGCCTCTGGTCAGGCAGAAGTTCTCAGCGACATCATGATGGCCCAAGATTTTCAGGATCTTTCCGGCCAGGTCATCAAAAAAGTGATCGACATCATTACCCGCACCGAGATGCAACTGGTACAGCTGCTCATCGACAGCTCTCCCGTGCCAGCCGCGGATGGGCCTGCCGCCGAACCTGTGGAAGTGACGGTGGACAACCATGTGCTGGAAGGCCCACAAACCGAAGGCAATGCTCTCAAACAGGACGACGTGGACGACCTGCTGGCTTCACTGGGGTTTTAAGCCTTTTCGAGGGATTTGGACATCTCTACATGGTCGATGCCCGCTTCCTGAAACACAGATCCGTGGGTTTTAAAGCCTAGTCTTTCGTAAAAGCCTTGTGCAGTGCACTGGGCGTGCAAGATGACCGAAGTGTCGCCCCGCGCACGGGCGGCATCCATCAGGGCAGAAAGCACTGTTTTTCCCCAATTTCCCCCGCGCAGCACCTGGTCTACCGCCATTCGCCCTATGCGTGCCACTTGCGGAGCATGCTGCAGCAACCTGCCGCTGCCCACTGGCTGCCCCAGGTGGTTGACCAAAACGGCGTGCAGAGCACTGGCGTCGGCCTCATCCCAGACCATCTTGGCGTCAATACCCTGCTCCTGCACAAACACCGTCTGGCGCAGAGGGTCCACTTTGGCCCGCAGTGTCGCCATATCGCCTAGCTCCACACTCACCATGGCCTGCCCGGATTCAAATCCTTCAAATACCGACCTGAGCGCAGCAGGAACGGGCTGAGACTTTTGCGTTGCCGGATCGGCATAAACGTAGATGAGGTCACCGGTCACCAGGGTTTCGTTTCCCCGAAAAACAGCTCCCTCAAAAACCAGTGACGAGTTGCCGACCCTTGCGCAGCGCATGCCAATCTCAATTTGCTCGTCATAGCGGGCAGAGGCGAAGTATTCCACGCTGGCCTTTTTGAGGTACACATCGCCACCCAAGTGGTGCATGGCTGCTTCATACGGCAGCGCCAAAGCCCGCCAGTAGTCCGCCATGGCGGTGTCAAAGTACATCAGGTAGTGGGCGTTGAAGACAATTTTTTGCATGTCCACTTCAGCCCAGCGCACCCGCATGCGCGAGATGCACCGAAAGTCGGATCGTTTGCGGTTGATGGTCATAGTGAAAAAGCCTCCTTCAAAGCGCGCGCTGCGTCGGCGTGGGCCCTTGCAGCTTCGGGAATGGCGCGGCCCATTTTGATGAACTCATGGACCACACCGCGGTAAATCTCCAAATCAACCATCACCCCGGCCATGCGCAAACGGTCTGCGTATTGAACGCCTTCGTCGACCAGGGGGTCACATTCGGCCAGCCCCATCCAGACTGGGGCTACGCCTGCCAGATCCGCTTCATGGCCGTCGTCTCGCTTGCCGTCCAGCGGCGCGAAACGCCAGTCGTCGCGGTCTGCGGGACTGCGAATGTACAGGTTGAAGAAGTAGGTGATGTGGGGCTCCTCCAACACAAAACCTTTGGCAAAAGTATGGTGCGATGCGGTGTTCTGGTGGCCAGCCACGCCCGGGTAAAACAGTAGTTGCAAAGCCAAGGGCACCTGGGCATCTCGGGCCTGAATGGCACACACGGCGCTCAATGTGCCTCCGGCACTGTCACCGCCTACCGCCACCCGCACGTTGTCCAAGCCTCTGGCTTGCGCGGC
>CAJBMJ010000559.1 GCA_903954045.1 uncultured beta proteobacterium
CAATGGCCTGGCCACCGGCCATTCCGGCGCTGCCCGCTGCCCGCGCCAGCAGGGCGCACAGGCGGGCCTGGGTTACCGGCGCCACCGAGCCATCCGTCGGGGTGAGGAATTCAAAAGCCAGCGCCTGCAATGCGTCACCTGCCAGCAGTGCACTGGCTTCACCAAACTGCACATGCACCGTGGGTTTGCCCCGGCGCAACACGTCGTTGTCCATACAAGGCATGTCGTCATGCACCAGTGAATAGGCGTGGATGAGTTCAACGGCACAAGCTGCTCGCAGCGCGGCGTTTGCGCCCTGTGCGCCCGCTTCGAGGGTCACCGCCTCAAAGGCCCCCAAGACCAGCAGGGGGCGAAGCCGCTTGCCACCGTCGAGCACCGAATAGCGCATGGCTTGCACCAATTGCGCGGGGGCGCCATGGTTCAGTCCCTGTGGTACTTCAGATGTGATCCAGGCATCCAGGGCGCGCTCAACCTGCTCCAGACGCTCCTGGCTCCAGGCATCCAGCGAAAAGGCGGACGCGCTCATTGAGGCTTCCAGGGCTTAAGGGTCCCCTGGTCGAGCACCTTGATTTGTTCTTCCACCGCCTGGAGCTTGTCGCGGCAGAACTGCAAAAGCGCAGATCCACGCTGGTAGCCGCTGAGCAGTTCCTCCAGAGGCATATCACCAGACTCCAGACGGGATACCAGGGTATCAAGCTCGCCCAGAGCGGCTTCGTAGCTCTCGGGCATGGGCGCCTGCGACTGCTCGGCAGGAGGGGTGTCTGGGGATGGGGTGCGTACCTTGGGCATGAGGGGCTACAAAAACACGGCTGGGCGCCGAAGGTAGCGATTTTAGGCCGTTTGTGCGGCCGGTTCTGTGGGAGCGCAGTACCCCCACAAAGTGCCCTACATGCTGGCTGAATTTCTCTGGGTTTTGTCTTTGGCGTCGGCGGCCCGGACTTTTTGCCATTCCGCACCAATGAGGCTCAGGCTCGGCACGCCAATGCGACCGGAATGTTTTTCCAGAACCATGCGCTGGCTGCCGTCAAACCAGGAGGCTATGACCTGCTCGTACTCCGTACCGGCCGGGTTTCGCACGGTTTTGTACTCGAGCTCTGGACGACCCCAGACGGCGGTCATGGAATGAAGGGTGTCTTCAAAGTGAAACCCGTTTTTACGCGGGGAGCCAGGCAATAGCGTGACCGAAGTCACCAGACCCCTGGATTGGGTCGTCACCAGCGTAGCCTTGCCCCACATGAAGGACACTTCGGTAAAAAAGCTGTCCAGCTTGTTTTTGCACGCTGGAGCCAGTGTGCCCAAACGGGTCTCCAGAGAGGAAATACGGTCACACTGAATGGGTTCATCGACCCGAATACCCTTGATATCCAGAGCTTGAACAGCAAAGGCAGCCAAGCTCACAGTTGCAGCAATCAGGAATCGGAACAAGCGACTTTTCATGAACAGACAGGATGAAAATTAAGCTATTGAAATAATAGCACGAAGGAATTGTAAATTGATCTTTGGCAAGTCCACAAAACCAATTTGTGTTGAAATGTAACGACAGAAGACTGCCTATACCGATCTGCAAAAACATACCCTACAGGGTATATTAAAATGTGCGGAATTCGTCTTCAACAGGATCCACATGCAACATTTGCGATTTTCCCGCCGCACACTTTTGGCCGCACTGGCTTTGGGGTTCGTCAGTTCGGCGAATGCCCAAGTCAGCAACGATTTCGTGTCGCTGGACTACGCCCGCAAGGAGTTTGAAGCGGGCAAGGCCATTTTGATTGACATTCGCGAACCAGAAGAACACGCCACGGGCGTTGCCAAAGGCGCGAAGCTGCTTCCCATGCGCCAGTTGGGCGCCCGACTGAACGAAATACCCAAGGACCCGACCCAACCGGTGCTTCTGATCTGCAACACCCAAAACCGGTCCAGCGCGACTTTGCGGGCACTTCGGGAAAGAGGTTTCACCCAGTTGAAGTATGTGCAGGGCGGCATGTCTGAATGGACACGCCGTGGATGGCCGGTAGTGAAACCCTGAATTGAGCTGCACCATGAGCGCAAACGCCACCCCAGCCTTTCAGAACCCGGCGGCAACGTGGAATAGCCGTTTTGCCAGCGAAGGTTTCCTTTTTGGCACTGAACCGAATGAATGGCTGCGCAATCATGCCCACGTCTGGAAGGCCCCGTCACGCATTCTCAGCGTTGCAGACGGTGAAGGTCGCAACAGCGTCTGGCTTGCACGCCAGGGACACACGGTGGACGCCTTTGACGTCTCGGATGTGGGAGTAGCCAAGGCGAAGCGCCTGGCGAGCGACCACGCTGTGAACGTGAACTTTGCGGTAGCAGACTGCGACAGTTTCCATTGGCAGGAGGCACGCTACGACGGCGTAGCAGCCATATTTGTTCAGTTTGCCGACCCTGCGCTGCGCGAACGTCTTTTCGCCCTCATTGCACGCTGCCTCAAGCCCGGAGGTACGCTCATACTGCAGGGCTATACCCCAAAGCAGTTGGAGTACAAAACCGGAGGCCCGCCCGTTTTGTCGCATCTTTACACCCCTGAACTCCTGCAACAGTCTTTTGCCGACATGGACATACAGGTCTTGCAGGCCTATGAACAAGAGCTCGCCGAGGGCAGCGGTCACCGGGGCAAATCCGCATTGATCGGTTTGGTGGCCAGCCGTCGGCCAGTCTGAGCAGGCCGTGGAACTCGAAGCTCCACTGCTGATTGCCGCCCTCGCGATCGCAGCGTTTCTGCGACCGTGGCGAATGCTTTCGAACGGCAATCTGGTTTCACCGCTGCTCGGCATACTGGTCATATTGCCCTGGCTTTGGGCCATGCCACGGCTTCACACC
Source organism: uncultured beta proteobacterium (assembly GCA_903954045.1). Lineage (GTDB taxonomy): Bacteria > Pseudomonadota > Gammaproteobacteria > Burkholderiales > Burkholderiaceae_C > Allorhodoferax. The sequence continues at coordinate 2,842 of CAJBMJ010000559.1, forward strand.
ATGCCGCTTCCACTGCAGTTGTCTGGCGCATGCGCCGTGGCCCTCATGTTGGGTTGGCCGCTGGCCATGCTGGTTCTGCCCGCAGTGGCTCTGTTATCAGACCTGATTGCACCGGCAAGCTGGGACGCTTTGATTGCCCAATCCGTATGGCACGGGGTCGTTCCGGCAACCCTGGCTTTGGGTGTGGGTGTGTTGCTTCGGCGTTTTACCGGCAGTGTGCCTTTTGTTTTCATTCTGGGGCGGGCGTTCGCAGGTACTGTGGTTTGTACCTTTGCAGCCGAAATCCTCGCCCAGTGGGCCGGACACGAGTTTTCAAACTTGGGGCTGGGTCTTTCAACGGTGGGACGCTGGCTGCTGGCCTGGGGCGATGGATTCCTGACGGGCATGATGGCGGCCGTTTTTGTAGCTTTCCGACCCCAATGGCTTGCGACCTGGTCGGATGCACGCTATCTGGAAAAAAAGTCCGATTAAAGGGACAATTGATGCAAATCAACAAGCACCATACCCCTTGATGTATCGTATGGCCCGTGCGGAATTGTTCTCGTAATTCAAGCTGGTCGGATGGACGATGACAGTGCACAGGCAAGTCAGATCAAATCTCAACTTTAGGAATAGTCACATGACAAATCGTCGCGAATTCATGGTTCAAATTACTCTGGCCAGCGGAATGCTGGCGTCCACCACCACTTGGGCGCAAGGCGCCATGCTGGTGGAGACCGATGCCCAGGCGGCTGCGCTTGGCTACAAGGCTGACGCTACCAAAACAGACGCCAAGAAGTACCCAACGTACAAAGCCGGTCAGCTTTGCAACAATTGCGCCCTGTTCACAGGTAAAGCCACCGACGCAGCTGGCGGTTGCCCCCTGTTTGCTGGCAAGCAAGTCGCTGGCAAAGGCTGGTGCAGCGCTTACGCCAAGAAGGCTTAATCGCCGACTGTTTTCAAACTAGAAAACACCGCGTAGAAATCGGCCTGCTACCGCAAGGTAAGCAGGCCTTTCTCATTGGGGAAACTCACACCAGGGGGCTGAAGTCACAAGCAGCCAGTGCGGCCAAAGAGTGCCTTCGCGCGAACTTCGCGTGGATATTGGCTTGCTCCAGGTCTCCAACTTCCAGGAACCGGGCTGCATCATGGTGATGCCTGATCGCCTTTTCTGAGTAAACCACAGCGTTGATGTGCTGCATTTGCGGCGTCACTTGGAAGTCCGCCGCCGGCGCTTGCGTTTGGATGAATGTCATGTTGCACTCCGTTTCGATCTGAGTGCCCATCGTAGGGATTTAGATGGTTCGGGAAAGTCTGCCAGCACACAGACTGGCATGGTGGGCTGTTTATTCACATCAGAAGAGTGAAATGGTAGGGCGTGAGTGACTTGAACACTCGACCAAAGGATTCCCGTTTGTGTAGCTTTCACTACTCCGTGGACTATGCCTTCACCGTTGCTTTCGCTTTAGGTGGGCGCCGTCTAGTCTCTACACCTTCAACAGCACCGAGGTACTGAAGCTTGGCTCGACATTGCCCTATGCATTACTGCACTTAGGTTTCATCGAATTTGACGCCATCCCATACGCAGTTTCCAAACGCATGGCACAAAATTTTATGAGTCCTCTGCTCTAACCAACTGAGCTAACGCCCCACTCAAGGCTGCGATTGTAATGGGTCGCCAGCCTACTTATGGTGGCTCAGGGCGTTGCTCACCAACTTGGACGTGATGTCGACGATCTGAATCATGCGGTCGTAGGCCATGCGGGTCGGGCCGATGACACCCAAGGTGCCAACGACCTTGCCATCGACTTCGTACGGGCTGCTCACAATGGACAAATCTTCAAACGGCACCACCTGGCTTTCACCGCCAATGAAAATGCGTACGCCCTCTGCCTGTCCGGCAACGTCTAGCAGCCGCATGAGTTGGGCTTTTTGCTCGAACAACTCGAACGCGCGCCGCAAGTGCCCCATGTCGCTCGAAAAATCCGATACGGACAGCAGATTACGCTCGCCGGAAATAACCACTTCGTCCTGGGTATCGGTGATGGCTTCGGAACTTATGTTCACAGCAGCCTGCATGAGTGTGGCGATTTCGGACCGCAGAGATTCCACCTCACCTTGCAAGCGCTCGCGCACCTGCTCAATTTCCAGACCTACATAGTGGCTATTCAGAAAATTCGCGGCCTCTACTAATTGAGACTGGGAATAGTCCACTTCGGTATAGATCACGCGGTTCTGCACGTCTCCGTCAGGCGAAACGATGATTACCAACAACCGCTTTTCAGACAGGCGCAAAAATTCGATATGCCGAAATGCCGAGGTGCGGCGGGGTGCGATGACAACCCCCACAAACTGCGACAGATTGGAGAGCAGATTGGCCGCATTCGAGATAACTTTTTGCGGCTGATCAGGTGCAAGGCTGTGGGAGGAAAAGTGCCCTGGCTGCACTGTCAGCATGGTGTCCACGAACAGGCGATAGCCGCGCGCCGTAGGAATGCGACCAGCCGAAGTGTGCGGGCTCACGATCAGCCCCAACTCTTCCAGATCTGACATGACGTTGCGGATGGTCGCAGGCGAGAGTTCCAGTCCGGAGGCTTTCGACAAGGTGCGACTACCCACAGGCTGCCCATCGGCAATGTAGCGCTCCACCAGCGCTTTCAACAACAACTTGGAGCGATCATCGAGCATCAATGCATTTTAGTGATGTAATTTGTTCATGAAGTCCAAATTTCGACAAGTAGCGCTCATCGGCAAATACCAGGCCACCAGCTCTGGCGTGGCCGGGGCGTCTACGCGCAGTTCGCTTGACGAAGTTGCCCATTTCCTGATGGACCAGGGGTGCGAAGTCGTACTGGAAGCAGAAACTGCAGCCAATATCGGACTTACGCACTACACCGCCATGGAGGTGGAGGACATTGGCAAGAACTGCGACCTGTGCCTGGTAGTGGGCGGAGACGGCACCATGCTAGGCATTGGTCGCCAACTCGCGCAATACAAGGTTCCCCTGATTGGCATCAATCAGGGAAGGCTAGGGTTCATTACAGATATTCCTTTCGGTCAGTACAAAACCACGCTCAAGCCCATGCTGGAAGGCGACTATGTGGAGGACTTTCGTAGCCTGATGCATGGCAGAGTGTTTCGCGATGGCCATTGCGTTTTTACTGCACAGGCTATGAACGACGTGGTGGTCAACCGCGGCGCAACGTCGGGTATGGTGGAACTGCGCGTGGAAGTCGACGGACACTTTGTGGCGAACCAGCGTGCCGATGGTCTGATTATTTCCAGCCCTACGGGTTCTACCGCCTATTCGCTGTCCGCAGGGGGGCCTCTTTTGCACCCGTCCATTCCGGGATGGGTGATGGTGCCTATTGCCCCACATACCCTATCAAACAGGCCAATAGTGCTTTCCAATGCTGGAGAGATAGCTATCGAAATCGTAGCAGGCCGGGACGCAAGTGCCAACTTTGACATGCAGTCACTGGCATCGCTCATGCATGGAGACCGCATTGTGGTGACGCGATCAGAGCACCAGGTGCTTTTTTTGCACCCCAAGGGCTGGACCTACTTCGACACCTTGCGCGAAAAAATGCACTGGAACGAGGGAGTGGCGTAAATGAACGGGTGGAGGCTAGCCCTATGGCACTGAAGCGCATTGTCTTGCGTGATTTCGTCATCGTCAGTGCGCTGGATTTGGACTTGGCTACTGGTTTTTCTGTACTGACCGGAGAGACCGGGGCTGGCAAGTCCATATTGATCGACGCCTTGCAGTTGGTCACCGGCTCCCGCGCAGACACAGGCTTCATTCGCGAAGGTGCCGATCGCACGGAGGTCAGTGCAGAGTTTGATCTCACGCCAGCCGTTGAATCGCTTCTGGAAGATGGCGGCTTTGAAACCCTGGCCAGCCTGCTGTTGCGGCGCACGATCGATGTCCAGGGCAGAAGCCGAGCCTGGGTCAACGGTAGCCCAGCCACCGCCCAGCAGCAGCGCGCTCTGGGCGAGCAGTTGCTCGATATCCACGGGCAGCATGCTTGGCAAAGTCTGACGCGCCCGGAGGCTGTGCGCCGACTGCTGGATGCCTACGCCCAGCTGGAAACCAAGAATCTGTCTATGCTTTGGATGCAATGGCGTCAGGCACAGTCGACTCTGGAAAGAGCGCTTCAGGCGCAAAGTTCACTGCAAAGTGAAAGAGAGCGCTTAACCTGGCAAATTGGCGAGTTGGACAAGCTCGGGCCCCAAGCACACGAATGGGAAGACCTAAACACCCAACACAGCCGCCTGGCCAACGGACAGTCGCTTCTGGATGCGGCAAATGGCGTTGTCGATCTTCTGCAGGACGATGATTCGCCCGTGTCGGCCAAGCTGAACTCTGCGGTCGACCAACTTCAAAGCCATGTGCATCTGGAGCCTGATTTCGCTGGCCCCGTAGAGCTACTTCAATCTGCATTGGCGCAAATAGAAGACGTTGTACACACCCTCAGGGGATATGCAAGGCGTACAGAGTTGGACCCAGAACGTCTTGCGGAACTCGACTCGCGACTCACGCTGTGGATGGGTTTGGCGCGACGCTATAAAAGAGCTCCGCAAGACTTGCCAGCCCTATTGGAATCCTGGAAAACCGAACTTCAACAACTGGAAGCATCTTCGGACCTCGAAGCCCTGCAGAGCGCAGAAAACACGTCTCACGCAGCCTATCTGGTCGAGGCAAAATTGATTTCCAAAGCCAGGGCCAAAGCCGCCCCTAGGCTAGCGCAGGCAATTACCTCTGCCATGCAAGGCTTGGGCATGCAGGGAGGCGAGTTTCAGGTGACTCTGGAAGCAAGTTCCCAAGCCATGCAAAGCGGGCTGGAAGAAGTTGTGTTTTTGGTGGCTGGTCATCCGGGCAGCACACCGCGCCCAGTCAGCAAGGTCGCATCCGGCGGAGAACTCTCACGCATGGCGCTGGCCATTGCCGTTACCACCAGCCAACTCGGAACCGCCCAAACACTCATATTTGACGAGGTGGATTCCGGCGTGGGCGGGGCAGTTGCCGAAACGGTGGGGCGGCTGATGAAGCAGTTGGGCGGTGACCGGCAAGTATTGGCGGTCACCCACTTGCCTCAGGTTGCAGCGTGTGCAGATCACCATTTGCTTGTGTCCAAGCAGTTGCAGGGAAAAACCACCCAAAGCACGGTGCTCCCGGTGCAAGGCGAGCAGCGCGTGGGCGAAATAGCGCGCATGTTGGGCGGCGAGAAATTGTCTGGCACCACGCGGGCGCACGCCAAGGAAATGTTGCAGGCAGGACACTGATGGAAATCGTACTCATCACTGGCATGTCGGGTTCGGGAAAATCCGTGGCACTGCACGCGCTTGAAGATGCGGGCTATTACTGTGTCGACAATTTGCCCCCTGAGTTGCTGTTGCCATTTGTGGAACTGGAGCAAAAGCACCAGGCAAACCGGCTGGCCATCGCCATCGACGTGCGAAGTGCCACATCCCTACCCGAAGTGCCACAGCACCTCGAAGAACTGCGCAAACGCGGCATCATTGTCAAGCCTCTGTTTCTGGATGCAAGTACGGACACACTGGTGCGACGCTACTCCGAGACACGGCGAAAACACCCGCTCTCACAAAATGAATCCGGACACGCGGACCGGGACGCGCACCGGGCCCTGGTAGATGCCATTGAACTGGAGCGCGAACTTCTGGCAGCTCTGCGCGAGCAGGCCCACGTGATCGACTCCAGCATCATTCGGACTTCCCAATTGCAGGGGTACGTGAAGTCCCTGGTGGCATCACCCGGTCGTCAGTTGACCCTGGTGTTTGAGTCATTTGCGTTCAAGCGTGGCGTACCGACCGATGCAGATTTCATGTTTGATGTGCGCATGCTGCCCAATCCACATTACGAGCCCACACTCAGGGCCCTCAACGGCCGTGACCAGCCCGTGGTGGACTATTTGCAGTCCCAAGCCGATGTTGGGCTGATGCTTCAGCACATCACCCAGTTTTTGGAAAATTGGCTGGACGCAATGGCGCGTGACCACCGTAGCTATGTCACCGTTGCTATTGGCTGCACGGGCGGGCAGCACCGATCGGTGTATCTGGTGGAACGCCTGGCCCAGCACTTCAGTGAGCACTGGATCACGCTCAAACGCCACCGTGAAATGGATGCGCTTTAGCTTCCCTGGGTCAGCAATTTTCGGATCGGGGCCGGTAGGCCCAGCGAAGGCCACTCGACTTCGCTGACCCAGCGTCCATTCCGCCAATTCACTTTTGACGCAGCCAAATCCAGCCGAATCGGGTGCAGGTGCAAATCCTTGTGGGTCAGCACGTGCATGAAGGTGGGGTGTGCTCGCAACGCGGGTTGAAAGGAAACAGGAACCTCTGCACGAAGTAACTCCTCATTCTCAAACACTGGCAGGCAATACAACCCGGCCCATACACCGGGCGTCGGACGCTTTGAAAGCCAGACAGCACCATCAGCAGTCTGGGCCCAGAGCAACCAGATTGACTGACTAGAGCGCTTGAGTTTGCGCGTGCGCACGGGGTACAGTTCTGGAACACCACGCGCCCTGGCTGCGCACTGAAACTGCACGGGACACAACGCACATTGGGGTTTCTTTGGCAGGCACACGGTCGCACCCAAATCCATCATGCCCTGCGTGTACCTGGGCATTGCCTGCGAGGCCTTGGCTCCGCTGGGCAGCAACTGGGTCGCTGCCTCCCACAAAGCGCGTTCATTGGCCGCCAAGGCAAGGTCCGCATCAAAACCCAATACACGCGTAATGACGCGCCTGACGTTGGCATCCAGAATGGCAACCCGTTCCCCAAAACACAGAGACGAAATGGCAGCCGCTGTGGACCGGCCTATGCCTGACAAGCCTGCCAATGTCGCAGCGTCGCGGGGGAAAACGCCACCATGGTCTGCCTGTATCTGCTGCGCACACCGGTGCAAATTGCGCGCGCGACTGTAGTAGCCCAACCCGCTCCACAGGCCCAGAACGGAGTCCAGGTCAGCATGGGCCAAGGACTGGACATCTGGAAAACGCGACACAAACCGGGTGAAGTAATCGATGACAGTCACCACCTGGGTCTGTTGCAACATCACTTCGGAGAGCCATACAAGATAGGGATCCCGGGTGTTTTGCCAGGGGAGATGGTTGCGCCCATGCACCGCCTGCCACTGCACCACCTGGTCAGCAAAGTCCTTTAGCGGGCTTGTCACGCGGACAGGGGCTCCTGGGCCGCTGCCACAGTATCTCCCGCACTCACCAAGCGCTCTGCAAGCGATGCCAGTTTTTCTTCAAGCTGATCTAAATGAGCTATCTGCTGATCTATCGCCTGCACTCGCTCGTCCAGGCCTCCGGCAGCCTGCTGAATACGATCTATGGCGTCCATGCGCCGGACAAACGACTGCCGCCGTTCGCGCAACTGCACATCGAGCTGCGCCGCCGCTGATTTACTCCATAGTTCGACGTCGCCCAGTGCACTCTCATGGATGCCCCGCAGTCGGGTCGAGAGTGCACGCACCAAACGCTCAGCAAACTCGGGCTGCGCCAGCTTGAAGGTGTTCCCCAGGCTCAGGTATTGCAGATGGCTTCGCTGCACCTCTTCCATTTCTGCCAGACAGGCCCCCATATCCGGCTGATCAGGCACCTGCAATGCAAACCCATATTCCGCATTGAGCTGTCGAAACATGGCTGTCAACATGGACTGAATTTCGCCAATCAAACCTTGTACACGGGTCCAATGGGATCGCAGCTTGTCAAATGTGTCGCTGTAAGAACGCTTGATGCCCAGTTTGAGGCCTTTTTGCCCCAATGCCTGCGTCAATTCAGCCATTTCGGCCTTGAGCGCCTTCGACCCCAGAAGGGCAAAAACTTCACGTAGAAGCTTCAGGTGCACAGACCGCACCGCATGAATTTTGGACCCACCCTGATCAAACTCTGACTGCTCCTGGGCAATGCGTGAACGCATGTGCCGGATCACTGAAACGTTCTTTCCATGCAGGCCTTTGAGCTCGATAGCCTGCTCTGTCAGGTCGCGTTTGCGCATCTGAATGACCCGCTCGGTCTCACAACGCAAATGCGAAACACCACGGGCCATGGCTGAGCCCAGAATTTTTTGCCGCTGATCCAGCATGCCATGCCCCAGAGCGTCTTCAAGCTGCCGCAAACAGCTTTGCTCCAGCAATGCAGCGTCTTTGGTGACCTTGGCGACCAGCCCTTTCTGCGCAGATATTGCGATCACGCGCGAAGGCGAAATTTCCAGAATATCGGCCGTGCTGGCCTTTTGCCGGTCAATCTGGGATTGAATCTGTTCGGGGGTGCTCAAGGCATCCCACAAGGTGTCAATTTTGTTGAGCACCACCAGCCGAATATCTTCCTGATCCGACTCGGGCAGCAGGTGCTCACGCCAGATTGACAAATCGGATTTGGTGACACCCGTGTCAGCACCCAGAATAAACACTACGGCCTGGGCCTGCGGAATCAGGCTCACGGTCAACTCGGGTTCTGCACCAATGGCATTCAAGCCCGGGGTATCCAGAATGACGAGGCCTTGCTTGAGCAAGGGGTGCGCAATATTGATCAGGGCGTGCCGCCACCGGGGCACTTCCACCATACCCTGTGCATCGGACACCGGGTTGTCTTCAGGCGTCTCAGGATGCCAGAAACCCAGGGCATGGGCCTCCTCCTGCGTGACCTTGCGGGTCTCGGACACCCTTTCAAAAGCCTGGGCAAGCTGCTGGGGGTTGTTGACATCCAGATCAACCCGGGTCCATTTTTCAGGAACCATGCGCCACTCCATCAGTGCCTGCGGCTGCAATCGGGTCTCGATTGGTAGCAGGCGCAGGCATGCGGGCACTTCCGGGTCGTAGCCCATCTCGGTAGGACACATGGTGGTCCGCCCTGCAGTGGCAGGCATGATGCGCCGCCCGTAACCGGCGAAGAAGATGGCATTGATCATTTCTGACTTGCCACGGGAAAACTCGGCAACGAAGGCCACCATGAGCTTGTCGGACCGCACCTGAATTTCCAGCCTGCGCAGTCGCTCTGCGACTGCCGCATCGAGCAAGTCGTGGTCTTTGAGCCATTCCGCCAAAAGCTTCAGGCGCAGCGAGAACTCCCGGCGCCAGGCGCCATGCTGATCAAACTGCTCGTTGAATGAAGTGGCCAAAAAAAGCTCCCTTGGAGGGAATCAATATAGCATCGCGCAAGACATTTTCATGTCAGGACTTTTGACACACTGGACAATAGAAAGTAGAGCGTTGCCCCTGACGTATGAGCTTGATGGGTGTGGCACAGACGCGGCACGGCTCTGCCGCACGGCCATACACCATGGCTTCGAGCTGAAAGTAGCCCGACTCCCCTTGCGCGTTGGAAAAATCTCGCAAGGTACTGCCACCTTTTTCAACCGCCTTGGCAAGCACCTCCCGAATTGCCTTGTGCAGGCGCGCTATCCGGGGTCGGCTCAATCTGTTGGCACGGGTGGTTGGGCGGATGCCAGCCAGAAACAGCGCCTCAGACGCATAGATATTTCCAACGCCCACAACAAGCTCTCCGGCCAACAAGACTTGCTTGATTGGTGACGTCTTCTGACCAAGTGCTGAAGTAAATCGGGGCAGATCGAAGTCATTTCCCAGCGGCTCCACGCCCAGTTTTCCAAGCAGCTTGGTCGCGGGAGCATCAAGTTCACTGGCTGCCCAGACCACTGCTCCGAAGCGCCGCGGGTCATGCAAGCGCAGCGTGCCCAAGTTCGTCACCAGGTCAAAGTGATCGTGCACACCCGGATCGGCCCGATCCTGACTGAAAGACAAACTGCCAGACATACCCAAATGCAAAAGCAGCACGCCGCAATCCATGTCCAGCAACAGGTATTTCCCGCGTCGCCTCACTCCCAGTACCATGTGCCCCACCAGTTCATCCGGCGAAATGCCCAGAGGCCAGCGCAGTGGCTTACCCATGCGGACCCGTTCAATGCGCGCACCTGCAATGCGCTGCGCGAAACTCAGTCGGGTTACTTCCACCTCAGGTAATTCAGGCATAGGGGTTGGTTTGCTTGGGTCGGCAATGGGAACGCTCTTGGATTATTATGGTCCGATGTTTTCATTCAAGCGTCTCGCCACACTCGCGGGGGTACTGACCCTCAGCTGCTCCTGCGCCCTGGCAGATACTGCGCCCCCACGTGCCCGTTCACCCGCGGTTCTGGAAGCCGAGCTGGTGTATCAAATACTGACCAGCGAAATAAGTGTCCAGAACGGCGATGTTTCTTCAGGCTACACACTCATGCTTGACGCAGCGCGTAAAGCCGATGACCCCAAGCTTTACACACGTGCCGTGGAAATAGCGCTTGCTGCACGCAGTGGTGAGTCGGCCTTGTCGGCAGCCACTGCATGGGTGAAGGCGTTTCCCACGTCGTCTGAAGCCAATCGGTATGTTCTGCAAATTCTGGTGGGTCTGAACAAGACGTCAGAGACCCAGGATCCCATCCAGCGTTGGCTTGCAGCCTTGCCGGTGTCGGAACGAGCGACAGCTATTTCCTCATTGCAGCGCTTTTTCAACCGCAGTGCAGACAAAAAACTGGCAGCACGGGTGGTAGAGAAGGCGCTCAATGCCGACCTTGCGAACCCAACCACCGGTCCTGTGGCCTGGGCAGTCATTGGTCAATTGCGTCTCAATGACGACGATAAACATGGGGCGCTCGACGCCATGCGCAGGGGTGCGACATTGGACCCACAGTCCCAGGAGGTCGTTTTGCTGGCCTTGCGCCTGCTGGATGCCGATACCAATGCTGCCGAAGAAACAGTGCGCAGGTACCTGGCTGGCAGTCCGAGTCCCGAGATCCAAATGGCCTATGCACGACGGCTACTTGAAGAGCGACGCTATACCGAAGGTTATCAGCGCATTCAGCAGCTGACCAAAGATCGTCCTGATTTTGCAGACGGCTGGCTGGTACAGGGCTCCCTTGAATTTCAGGACAAGAAGTGGGACACCGCCAAATCTTCGCTTTTGCGCTACCTGGAGGTCCAAGCATCGTCGGGTTCCACCTCGACTGCGCCTGCCTCTGAGCGTGGCCAGGTTCAGGCCTACCTGCTGTTGTCGCAAATTGCCGAGCAAGGCCGTCGATGGGACGAGGCGCAGGACTACCTGGAAAAAATAGATGCTACTCAGGACGCCATGCGCGTTCTGGTGCGTCGCGCGGGTATTTTGGCCAGGCAGGGCAAACTGGAAGAAGGACGCGCTTTGTTGCGCTCCAGCCCGGAGCGGCAACCCGAGGACGCTCGCGCAAAACTCAGTGCTGAAGCACAACTGTTGCGTGATTTCAAACAGTTCGAGGCTCTTTTTGCATTGCTGCAAGAAGCCGTGGAACGCGCGCCCGAAGACGCCGAGCTGATTTACGACCAGGCCATGGCCGCGGAGCGCTTGGGGAAACTTCCCGAGATGGAAGCCCTTTTGCGCCGGGTGATTGCAATCAAGCCAGACTACCACCATGCCTACAACGCTTTGGGGTATTCGCTGGCAGAGCGCGGACTGCGCCTGGTTGAAGCCCGCCAGCTCATTGCCAAAGCTTTGGAGCTGGCGCCCAACGACCCCTATATTGAAGACAGCCTGGGATGGGTGGAATTTCGCAGCGGCAATCTGGAAGAGGCTTTGAGATTGCTCACCGGCGCCCACAAAGCCAGGCCTGACGCGGAAATAGCAGCCCATCTAGGCGAGGTACTGTGGGCATTGAATCGCAGAAGTGAGGCTCAGGCCACCTGGAAAAGTGCGCTGGAGCTGAGTCCTGAAAACGAAACCCTTCTGGAAACCATGCAAAGGTTCAAGGTCCATTGAGATCGCTTGTCCGGCTTGCATGCCGATTCATTCTGATATTTGCTATATTTTTCATAGCTGGTTGCGCCCATTTCAATTGGGCTGGAGCCCCCTTGGAGCCTCAAGAGCAGTATTGGCAGGGTCGCCTGAGCTTGAACGAGGATGGGCCGCCAGCCCAGTCTTTTTCAGCCAGCTTCGAACTGCGGGGACAGGAGAGCGAGGGCAGTCTTGTCCTCTACACCGCTTTGGGAACCACGCTGGCACGCATACAGTGGAGTGCAGCATCGTCGAGCTTGCAGACCGTGGGCGAACCGCAGATTTTCGACTCTCTGGGCACTCTGGTGAGACACCTCACCGGCACCGACCTGCCCATCACGACCTTGTTTTCCTGGTTAAAAGGGGAGCAAGCCGTGGCTCAGGGCTGGGAGGCTGATCTTTCAGCGCTGGCCAACGGGCGTTTGCGCGCGCAGCGGATGCTGCCACATGCAGAGCTGCGGGTTATTCTGGAACATTGACCCATCAGCAGGCACTCGGAGAATTCAATTGATGCAGTCGCTCTACGACATACCCGCTCCGGCCAAACTCAATCTTTTTTTGCACATTACGGGCCGACGCGCTGACGGATACCACCTTCTTCAGTCGGTTTTCATGCTGATTGACTGGTGTGACACGCTGAATTTCGAGATGCGCGCCAGTGGAGCCGTTTCCAGGGAAGACCTTACTTGGGCCCTCCCCGCAGATGACCTGTGCATCCGCGCGGCGCATGCCCTGCAACAAGCAACCGGATGTGCGCAGGGAGTTCACATCGGCATCCACAAATCTGTACCAGCCCAGGCGGGTATGGGTGGCGGCTCTTCGGATGCGGCGTCCACGCTACTGGCTCTCAACCGCCTCTGGAAATGCCACTTGTCGCTCGAGTCCCTCCAGTCGATTGGTTTGACGCTGGGTGCCGACGTACCCTTCTTTCTGGGAGGTCACCACGCATGGGTGGAGGGCATTGGCGAAAAACTAACTCCCCTGGAATTACCGAAGGGTCGCTTTGTGGTGATCAAGCCCGGCGAAGGGCTGGACACCCGCCTGATTTTCTCTGACCCAACATTGAAACGAGACTCTGAGCCTGCTATAATCTCAGGCTTTGCTGCAAACGACATCTGGCACATAACAAGTTATGGCCGGAACGACTTGCAGGCCGTTGCCCAACGCTTGTGCCCCGGAGTGAACCAAGCCCTATCGTGGCTTGAAAAACAGGGTTTAAGTGGCCGGATGACAGGTTCTGGAAGTGCAGTGTTTGCGCACTTGCCGCAGGGCATGGTTTGGAATCAGGCGGATGTGCCGCAAGGGTTTCAAAGCAGACTTTGCAGCAGTTTGGATGTGCATCCTCTTTGGGGATGGGCAACCGGAGACGGCAAATGATGGTTTAGCGGTGGGCAACGTTAAGTTGCCAACCTGTGTAGGGGAATCGCCAAGTTGGTTAAGGCACTGGATTTTGATTCCAGCATGCGAAGGTTCGAATCCTTCTTCCCCTGCCAAATGGTTGCTCGGGCTGTTCCGGCGACTAGCTTGCTTTGTGACGACATAACCCAATCTCAACGCTGGAATCCACATGCAGGTCCCCACACCCCCTGATTTCATGGTTTTCACCGGCAATGCCAATCCTGGCATGGCGGCTGAAATTGCGGACCATCTGGGCATTTCTCTGGGCGCAGCCAATGTGGGCCGCTTTTCGGACGGTGAAGTCACTGTAGAGATCAACCAGAACGTGCGTGCCCGCGACGTGTTCGTGGTGCAAAGCACTTGTGCTCCCACCAACGAGAACCTGATGGAGTTGCTGATCATGGTGGACGCACTCAAGCGCGCATCGGCAGAACGCATCAGCGCCGTGATCCCCTATTTCGGTTACGCCCGCCAGGACCGCCGCCCGCGCTCCACCCGCGTGCCCATCACCGCTAAGGTTGTGGCCAATATGCTACAGGCCGTGGGCGTGGCCCGCGTACTGACCATGGATTTGCACGCTGACCAGATTCAGGGCTTTTTTGATATTCCGGTTGACAATATTTATGCATCACCCGTTCTATTGGGTGACCTGCGCCAGAAAAATTACGACGACCTGATCGTCGTGTCGCCCGACGTAGGTGGCGTGGTGCGCGCTCGCGCGCTGGCCAAACAACTGGGCTGTGATCTGGCCATCATCGACAAGCGCCGCCCCAAGGCCAATGTATCCGAGGTGATGCACGTCATTGGCGAAATTGATGGCCGCAACTGCGTCATCATGGACGACATGATCGACACCGCTGGCACCCTGGTCAAAGCGGCTGAAGTTTTGAAGGCACGTGGTGCCAAGAAGGTGTATGCCTATTGCACACACCCCATCTTTTCGGGCCCGGCCATTGAGCGCATAGCCAGCGGTGGAGCACTCGACGAGATCGTGGTGACCAACACCATCCCTTTGAGCGCTGCCGCAAGGCAGTGCCAGAAAATTCGCCAACTCTCCGTGGCACCGCTGATTGCCGAAACAATCATGCGCATTGCCAAGGGAGAGTCGGTCATGAGTTTGTTCTCGGATCAAGAAAATCTTTTTTGATTTGGGACAAAAAGCAGGCGTCGCTGCCTGGTGCAGCGGTCAAGCGCCTTTTGTTAAACCGGAGTCACACTGGTCGCGGTGGACTTCCTATTGGAGTAAGTTATGAAATTTGTCGCTTTTGAGCGCGCTAAGCAGGGCACGGGTGCGAGCCGCCGTCTCCGCATTACTGGCCGTACCCCCGGCATCGTTTACGGCGGAGCCGCTGAAACAACGCTGATCGAACTCGATCACAACGCCTTGTGGCACGCCATCAAGAAAGAAGCTTTTCACGCCTCCGTTCTTGATATGGAACTGGCTGGAAAGGAACACAAAGTTCTGTTGCGTGATGTGCAAATGCACCCCTTCAAGCAACTGATTCTGCACATCGACTTCCAGCGCGTGGACGAGAACACCAAGCTGCACATGAAGGTGCCATTGCACTTCAGCGGTGACGAGTTGTCTCCTGCGGTCAAGACCGAAGGTTGCATTGCCAACCACGTTGTGACCGAAATCGAAGTTCTCTGCTTGCCAAAAGACCTGCCCGAGTTCATCGCTGTGGACCTGAGTGGCCTGAAGAAAGGTGTTTCTCTACACCTGAACGATCTGGTTCTGCCCAAGGGCGTTACGGCCGTGACCCACGGCAAGAACAACCCTGTGCTCGTTTCTGTGGTGGCTATTGCTGGTGCTGCTGAAGCAGCCCCAGCGGCTGCCGCAGCGGCTGCCCCTGCTGGCAAGGGTGGCAAGGCCGCTCCTGCGGCCAAGGCACCAGCGAAGAAATAAGAGCTTTCGCTCCTATATTGAACGGCCCACTTTGGTGGGCCGTTTTTCGTTGTGCCTGCGTTTTTGCTCTACCATTTCGACCCACATGATCAAACTGTTTGTTGGCCTGGGGAACCCGGGCCCTGAATACGAAGCTACACGCCACAACGCTGGCTTTTGGTGGGTGGACGCCTTGGCCCGAGTGCTCAAGGTATCGCTGAGCATGGACAAGGGGTATCACGGACTCCTGTCCCGTACCTCGGTGCAAGGCCAAACAGTCTGGCTACTCGAACCCCAGACCTTCATGAATCTCTCCGGCAAGTCAGTCGGGGCGCTGGCCCGCTTCTTCAAAATTGAGCCCCAGGAAATTCTGGTGGTGCATGATGAGCTGGATATTGCGCCCGGTGAAGCCAAACTCAAGTTCGGCGGCAGCCATGCAGGACATAACGGTTTGCGAGACATACACGCCCAACTAGGAACCGGTGACTACTGGCGTTTGCGCCTGGGAGTGGGTCACCCTGGCACCAAAGCGGAGGTGGTGAACTGGGTACTCCAAAAGCCCAGCCCCGACCACCGCATTGCGCTGGAACAATGCATAGACCGCACGGTCAAGGCGTTTCCCCAACTGCTGGCAGGAGAAATGGACAAGGCCACCATGCTGATTCACACCAGCAAACCGCCGCGCCCGAAACCGCCAAGGCCCGAGACCAACGTAGAAAAGGCTGCACCATGATGAAAATTCTCTCAATTGCTACTTTTTTCATAGCTGCTTACGCAGTATCTACGGGCGCTGCAGCCCAAAAAGTGTATCGATGTGGAGACACCTACAGCCAGGCCCCCTGTGAAGGCGCAGCGGCAGTGGAAGTTGATGATTCACGCAGCAAATCCGACAAAATCGCTGCCGACAAGGCATCTCAGCGCGATTTGAAACAGGCCAACGCCATGGAAAAAGCGCGTCTGAAGCAGGAAAGAGAAGCGCTGAAAACCAACCCCGCACCTCAAAAAGACACCAGTAAGCCAGACCGCAAGGCTGAGTCTCCAGGCCAGACTCAGAAAAAATCCAAGGACAAGAAAGAACCGGAATTCTTCACCGCCAAAGGTGCACCGGTAGAGAAAAAGAAAGATTAAATCGCAGTCAGGTAGCCAACTGGCCCTGAAGTCGGCGGTACTTTTGCCAGAGCGTTTCCTTGCTCTCCACCCGTTGCGGGTTCACCGGAATGCAGCTCACCGGGCACACCTGAACGCACTGCGGTTCATCAAAGTGTCCGACACACTCCGTGCACTTGTCAGGGTTGATCTCGTAAATCTCCGGGCCCACAAAAATAGCCTCATTGGGGCACTCCGGCTCGCACACATCACAGTTGATGCATTCGTCGGTGATGATCAGTGCCACGGTGTTTTCTCCATGGGCCGATTATCGCAAGCAAGTCCATAATGTTTCTCAACACTTGATATACCCCACCTTCTACCATGCCTACCCACACAAGTTCGCCCCTTGCGCTGCACGACTGGAGTGCCCACGCCATGCTCGACGCATACCGCAGGCAAGCCCTGTCGCCAGTGGATGTTGTTCAGGACGTGCTAAGCCACATCGAACGCTGGGAGCCGCACCTGTGCGCCAGTTATCTGCTGCGCCCGGAACAGGCTTTGGCGCAAGCCCGCGCGTCGGAGCAGCGATGGCAAAAAGGTGAGCCCTGTGGAGCGCTGGACGGAGTGCCAGTCACCATCAAGGAGAACATTGCCACCCGGGGCGACCCCACTCCGCTAGGCACTTTGGCAACCGACGCGCAGTCCGCCGTAGCGGATGCACCACCGGCCGCACGCCTGCGCGAAGCCGGTGCGGTCATGGTCTGCAAAACCACCATGCCCGACTACGGCATGCTGTCATCCGGCGTATCGACGTTCCATCCCCTCTCCCGCAACCCATGGGACCTCAGCAAAACCCCCGGCGGGTCTAGCGCAGGCGGTGGCGCTGCCGCTGCCGCGGGCTATGGCCCGCTGCATATTGGCACTGACATTGGGGGCTCCCTGCGCCTGCCAGCGAGCTGGTGTGGTATCTACAGCCTCAAACCGAGCCTGGGGCGTGTGCCGATCGATCCGCCCTACACCGGGCGCGCCGCTGGCCCCATGACCCGCACCGTGGCAGACGCTGCATTGATGATGCAAGTCCTGAGCCGCCCAGACCTGCGCGACAGCATGAGCCTGTCGCCCGCTGACATTGCCTGGGATGACTGGGATGGACCGGTGGAACATGTGCGGGGCTTGCGAATAGGACTGTTGATGGACGCAGGCTGTGGCTTGGCTGTGGACCCTGAAGTCCGCGATGCCGTGCTGCATGCGGCCACGCTGCTTGCCGATGCAGGTGCCATGGTGGAACCGATGGAGCCTTTTTTGACCCGCCAGATGCTCGATGGCATGGACCACGCCTGGCGCATGCGCTCCCATCTGGACTTGGCGGCCTTGGCATCGGAGCGGCGCAACACGGTGCTGCCCTACATACGTGAATGGGCTGACAGCGTCAAGGACATGCCCGGCACCGCTGCATTTGTGGCCATGAGCCAGTTCCATGTCTGCCGCGTAGCCACGGTCAAGGCCTGCAGTGCTTTTGACTTCGTGATTTCGCCCACAGCCCCGAACGTGGCCTTTGCCGCCGAACTGCCCTCGCCTACCAACGACCCCTTGCGACCTCTTGAGCACATCGCCTTTACGGTGCCCTTCAATATGTCGGAACAACCTGCAGCCAGCATCAACTGCGGCTACACGGAAAGTGGCTTACCCATTGGATTGCAGATTGCCGGGCGGCGTTTTGACGATCTGGGTGTGCTGCGCCTAAGCCGCGCCTTTGAGTTGCTGCGCGATGCGCAACGCCCCTGGCCTGAGCCGCCAGTATCCAGTTAGGCACGCGGCGGGTTGCCGAAGAAATCAGTCTTCAGCCTCTTCCGCCGCCTTGACGATCACCACCGGCACTCCGCAGGCGTGCAGCACCTCGTTGGACACCGAGCCCATCATGGCGCTGCGCAGAGCGCTGGTGCCACGTGCGCCCATCACCACCATGTCGCATTCAAAGCGTTCGGCAATATCCACAATGGTGTGAGCGGGGTCGCCCTTGGCCACCTCACACTCGTAGGCGATACCCGCAGCATCGAGCAGAGCCTGCGCACTGACCAGGGTCTGCAAACCCACATCAGCACACACACGGTCGATCACATCCGGATCGTGAGCCACGATCAACTCATACAGCGTTGCGGGTTCTTGCACATTGGCGAGCACGGCTGAGCCTTGCAAACCATCCTTGAGAAGGCGTACCGCGAAACGCACTGCCTCCAACGACAGATCGGAGCCATCAACGGGCAGCAAAATTTTCATGGTCTTCTCCTAAGATTTGAACTGCAATTTGGCCATCAGACGGGCATGCACCTTAGGCGCCACAAACTGAGCCACATCGCCTTTGAGCGTAGCGATTTCCCGTACCAGCGTACTGGAGATAAATTGGTATCTCGAGTCAGGTGTCAAGAACACAGTCTCCACGTCGGGAGCCAGTGAGCGGTTCATCCCTGCCAACTGGACCTCGTAATCAAAGTCGGTGACCGAGCGCACCCCGCGCACCATCACACCAGCGCCGTGACCCACCGCAAAGTCTCGAACCAGTCCGGTAAAACTCTCGGCCTGCACATTGGGAACGTCGTGAAACACTTCGCGCACCATGGCCAGGCGCTCCTCGAGAGTGAACATGGTTTTCTTGTGGTGCGCTACGGCCACTGCCACGATCACCGTGCCAAACATACGGGCGGACCGGCGGATCAGATCCTGGTGGCCCAGGGTGATGGGATCAAAAGTACCTGGAAAAACAGCAATGACGGGTTGGGACATACCAGACTCCGGAATTCAAAAGGGCAAAAAATCAGCGATCGGCATCGGCCAGACACAGCAAGTGCGCATGCACTGCACCCGCCTTCAAATACCGCTGCGCTGCCAGACCCAAGGGGGCGAGTTTTTCATCCGTCCATTTCACCGGCGCTTCCAGGTACACCAGACCGCCTGGGCTAAGCGCACGTGCGCAAGCTGCCAACGCAGGCTCAAATAAGGGCGCATCAAACGGTGGATCCAGAAAGATCAGCTGAAAACTCGCCGGGGCGGCCTGTCGAATAGCGCTCACACCCTCTCCGCGCAGCACAGAGAGAACGGGCACCACACCCGGCTCCAGAGGCTGCAATGCCAACAATTGGGTGCGGACCTGCTGCAATTGGGCCACCAGTGCTGCCTCCTGCTCCACCAACAGCACTTCTTTGGCTCCGCGCGATGCGGCTTCAAAGCCCAAAGCACCAGTACCTGCAAAAACATCCAGACAGCGCCAGCCTGTCAGGTCCTGCCCCAGCCAGTTGAAAAGGGTTTCACGCACGCGGTCGGGCGTCGGGCGCAGGCCGGGTTTGTCGGCCACCTTGAGCTTGGTGCGTTTCCATTGGCCTCCAATAATGCGAATCTCGTGGGTTTGAACGCCGCGCGGACGCACCGGGCGTTTGGGTCTTGCATCTTTCATACGCACAGCTTACCGCACCGGGCTACCAGGCTCTGGCGCACCCAGAACCATGGTGGCCATCTTTGCAGGCTGCACCACGCGCGCAAAGGCCCGCCGAACGTCACTGGCGGACAGTTTTTGTACCTGGGCAGACCAGGTGTCCAAGTAGTCCAGCGGCAAATCATTCCACGCGATGCTGGAGACGTTATCCAGCAACTTGCGGTTGCTGTCCAGGCGCAGAGCAAAGCCGCCAATCAGGTTGTCCTTGGCGGCCTGCAATTCATTCTCGCCAGGCCCTTCAGCCACGAATCGGGCGAGCACTTCGCGCACCAGGTCCAGCGCCTGCTGGGCCTGGTCTGGCCGCGTTTGCAGGCCAATGCTGAACGCTCCCGCATGCAAACCCGGTGAGAAAGCGCTGTAGACACTGTAGGTGAGACCGCGCTTTTCACGCACCTCTTCGGTCAAACGGGCAGTGAATCCCCCGCCACCCAAAATATGGTTCGCCACCAGCAAGGCCAGAAAGTCCGGGTCATTGCGTTTGTAGCCGGGTTGGCCCACCAGCACATGGGCCTGCGCTGAAGCAAAGGGAATCCGCCGCTCGCTGGCAGCCTCGAGCGGCAGTACTTCAGCCACTGCTGGCATGGGCGCGCATTCAACGCCCTTGAAACGGGAAAACAGCTGTTGCACCAGAGCGTCGGCCTGGGCACGGTTGAGCGCGCCAACGATGCTCACTTTGGCTCCACAAGGCCGAACCACTTTGTCATGCAAGACACGAAAGTCCGGGGCCGAAATACGCAAAAGGCTTTCTTCCGTCATCTCATAGCCATAGGGATGCGTGCCATAGACGGCCTGGTTAAAGGCTCGACCCGCTAGGGTGGCTGGCTTGGTGTTGTTCTCCTTGATGGAAGCGATCATCTTGGGGCGGTCGCGCAACCACAAGGCATCTTCAAACTCGGGATCGGCCAGTTGCCGCGATGCCAGCACGACGGCCTGACTCAGCAGATCAGGTTCGGTAAGTGAACGCATGGAAAAGCTCAAGCGATCGGAGGACGCACCGCCACTAAACGAAGCACCCAGGTCGGCCCAGGCATCACTTAGCGCGTTTTCGTTCAGTGCCGCTTCGTCGCGGGTTGCCCGCACACCGTAGGCGGTTGCTGAAGCCATCAGGTTGGCTAAGCCCGGCTTGTCCACCGGATCGCGGCGGCCACCTCCGTCCAGGGATATCTGTACATCGACCATGGCTATGGCGGGGCTTTCCACCAGATAGATCTTCACGCCATTGGCTTGCGTCCATTGCTGAATGGGAATGCCCGCCCAGGCCATATTGGAGAAGAAAATGGCTGTAGCGCCCATCCAGATTGCGTAAGCAGCTCTCATTTTTGTAGTAATCATGCTTCGCTCCGGTTCAATGGCGTGCACCAGCGGGCGCCTGGCGAGGCCGGCTGACAGTCTCGCGGGCTTGCGGCAGCAGCGTGGCCACCGTGAGCGAATCGTCTCCAAAGTAGCGGGCAGCCACGGCTTTCACCTGCTCGGCGGTCACCGCCTTCAAGCGCGCCATGAGCCGCGCGTCGGTGTCCAGAGGAAAGCCATTGACCCAGTTCACGCCCAGAATGCGCGCCTGGTTGAAGACACTGTCTTGCTTGTAAATTTCGCTTGCCATCCAGCGGTTCTTCACCCGTTGTAACTCGGCTTGCGAAATGCCTTCTGTTGCCACGCGGCTCACCTGCGCACGCAGGGCTTGCTCCACCTGCGCAGCGGTCTTGCCACGCGCAGGAACACCGTACAACGTGCAAAGCTGCGGCCCCCGCCCCATCAGGCCGCAATAGGCACCTGCGTTGTCTGCCACCGGGTCGGCCCCTTGCGTCAGTGCACGATCAAGCCGCGCATTGTCATACCCAGCCAGCACCGCAGCGAGCATGGTCAGGGCCAGGGCATCGTCACTGGTCGAATCTGAGGCTGACAGGTCCAGCGCTTTGGCTGAAAAACCGGGCACCTTGAACGCCAGCGCCACGTAAGACTGCTCTGCAGGGGCTTTGAATTCCAGCCGCCGCATACCACTTTGCGCAGGTTCTTCCCTGGGTTTGCGCGGTGCCAGAGCCCGCGCGGGAAGATCACCGTAATATTTTTCGGCCAGCAAACGCACTTGCGCTACATCCACATCGCCCGCCACAACGACGGTGGCATTGGTGGGGGTGTACCAGCGCTGGTAAAAATTACGCGCATCTTCGGGAGTCAGCGCTTCCAGGTCGCTCATCCAGCCCACAATCGGCCGACGATAGGGCGACGCCGTGTAGATCACACCGTCCATGGCCTCATGCAGGCGCGCGTGGGGGTTGTCTTCGGTGCGCAAACGTCGCTCTTCTTTCACCACTTCCAGCTCTTTGCGAAAGTCCTCATCACTCCACAGGTTGTTGGCAAACCGGTCTGATTCCAGGCGCATCACGGCCTCGAGCTGGCTGGCGGGTATTTGCTGGAAGTAACCGGTGTAGTCCTTGCTGGTAAAGGCATTCTCTCGCCCGCCCAGTGCTGCCACTTTTCGTGAAAAATCCCCCGCCTTTATGGTGGGAGTGCCTTTGAACATCATGTGCTCCAGCACGTGGGCCACACCGCTGGCCCCGTCCACCTCGTCCATGGAGCCCACGCGCAGCCACACCATGTGAACTGCCGTGGGCGCGCGGTGGTCGGGCTTGACGATGAGCGACATTCCATTTTTCAGGGTGAATTGCTGGGCACCGGATGGCTGTGCGGCAGCAACTGCGACAGGAGAAAAGAGATGGGAAAGCGCGAACGCTGGGGCCAGAAGGGCAGCGGCAAAACGCTGCTTCAGCCAGGGGGTTGGGTGTTTCATAGAATGTGTGATTCTAAGAACGCCTCACATGTTCAGTTTTTTCAAGAAAAAATTCCTTTCCGGCTCAAATGCCAAAGCCCCCGAGGCGCCACAGGCCCCGCCTACGCCCCAGGACGCAGAAGCAACACAGCAACCCCTTGCCCCCCCTGCAACCCCAGCGCAATCGCCAGCAAGCCCGCCCGCAGCGGTGCCAGCACCTGTCGCATTCGGCACAGGATCGCTGATTGGCAGCGCACTGGTTGCGCCCATCGATATTCCCGTTCCCAGCGCAACGCCACCTGAGCGACAAAAGTGGCTGGACAAGCTCAAGGCCGGTCTCGGTAAAACGGCCTCCAGCATTTCAGGCGTGTTTGGCGGCAGCCAAATTGATGAAACACTGTATGAGGACCTGGAAAGTGCCCTGCTGATGGCCGACGCGGGGGTGCCTGCTACCGAACATCTGGTGAAAGAGTTGCGTCGCAAGGTGAAGGAAACGGGTGTCACCCACCCGGTCGCGCTGAAAAACATTCTGATCGCTGCCCTGACTGACCTCCTGCAACCCCTGCAAAAACCTCTGGTCATCGGGCAGCACCAACCGACCGTCATCATGGTGACCGGGGTCAATGGCGCTGGTAAAACCACCAGCATCGGCAAGCTGACCAAGCACCTGGCTGACAACCAGGCCAGCGTACTGCTGGCCGCCGCAGACACCTTTCGCGCTGCAGCGCGCGAACAACTCACGGTATGGGCCGACCGCAACACGGTAGAAATCATCAGCCAGGAAGGTGGCGATCCCGCTGCTGTGAGCTACGACGCCGTCAGCGCTGGCAAGGCACGCGGCAAGGACGTGGTGCTGATCGACACCGCTGGCCGACTGCCCACGCAAATTCACCTGATGGAAGAATTGAAGAAGATCAA
>CAJBMJ010000560.1 GCA_903954045.1 uncultured beta proteobacterium
CGAAAAGCAAGACAAAGACCAACTCGAGTTCTTTCGACTCGCCGGTTAAGCGCCAAGTGCGGGAACTTACCCGTATTTCAGGACAAAACAATCAGAATCAGCCATCGTAATTTCAGGTGCGGGAACTACGCACTCTTGAGTTACGCAATGCGCCAATCTAATCACGCCTTCAAAAGGTTTTACCAAGCGCAACGGCAGCCTTGCCATGACCACGAACCGTCAATCGATGCTGATCATTGCGGCTGCCATGAGAGACCCACAGTTCGCAGCCCAATGGAACGAGCGCTCGGATGTTTCATTTAGACCGTTTGCCATTGCGGTCCTCCAGTTGAGCAATGCGACGCAGATGTCGGAGAAATCCCGGCGCGCCATTTATCAGGACCTGTGTCTCCGCAAGCGAACCGCAGTTTTGGCCGACGCAGTCGGCAAGCCAGTAAAGGCAAGGATGGTCAAATTTCTGAGTCGGACGCGTTGGAATGAATTCTCGCGTGACGACTGGCATCTTTTCTTTTCCCTCATAGCCGGCGAGGGCAGTTCTGCGCTGGGTCATGTGCTTCAGATTACGCCGACTCTGGTTCGGCAATTCGAACTGATACCAGAAGAAATTAGACTGCCCAGCCTGTTGGGTGTCGTTAGCAATTTGAGTGTCCCTGCTGAAAGGTGGGCTAAGTTGGACGGCTTCATCAAAGATGCAAGCGGGGAGCGACGGGTGGAATTTCGTCGGGCCGCCGCTTCAATTAACTCCAACGGTGACTTTTGGGATTTCTATTTTCAATGTGAAGGAAAGCACTTGTTGCCCTTCGTTACCCCGCAATCCTTTATGGATTCACCGCTTCTCGAACCTATTGGGTCGTCCAAGGACATGATGTCAGAAGCGATCCGGATGAAGAATTGTCTTGCAAGTCGGACAAGCAGCGTTCAAAGTGGGCATCGATTCTTCTTCAGACTTCGCGATGGCACCCCTGTCAACTCAGAGCTTGTGAGAAGGGGGCCGACTTGGGTGCCTGGCGAAATCTTGGGATATCAAAACTCCCCCGTTAGCCCAGAAATAGCCAACGCTATTGACGTTGAATTGCAGCAACTGGCTCTATCAATCCCCAAAAATTGGGGCGCCGACGGCTCCGACGATAAGGCCGATCACTTTGCCAAGTTGAGACAGTTCGCACGCGAATCCTTTACGGCCGAGGATTTCGAAATGCTGGCTACGCCATTGCATTCCATTCACGCGAAATCAGAATCATGGAGCGACGGTGCCTACACGATCTTTCAACACAAACACGGCGGCTATGTGCAGTTCATGTCGAGCCAGGACGGCAGCGAGTACCTTATTGAGCTTAGCTCACACAAGTATCAGGACCACATTAACAAATTTCTGTCGTCAGATACCGTATCTTTGATTGAAGACGCAGGATTTGTCTGGCCCACCAGCAAGAGCAACTTTCTGCGCTGGTTCAACGTTTCATCACCGGATGACTTTCAGTCAATGGCTGAGGTTGCGCTGGCCATTCTTGCTCGGGTGTTCGGGCATCGAAAAGGGGGTGGCATCATGGTGACTGTCGAATTGCCGTACTGATTCGCAAACTGCATAAGAGGAAACCACCATCCCCAGATCTTCTCTGGACATCAGCGGTGCCATCACCTCACAAAGAAAAATGGCGCACAGTAAAGATATGCCTTGAACCTGAAGGATGTGCGAACCGAAAGCCGCCATCAGGTATCCAGCGTGAGAGAAACCCCCTCCACGCTGAGATTTCAGGGCTTTTTCTTTGCTTCGGTAACGTGAATGGCGACGACGCAAACCATCACTGAACGGCATTCAGCACTGTGACTCAAGCATTTCATGGATTGCACGCACTTCCTCGGGTGTGTAGACCATGGTCAGCGTGGTCTGCACTGCGTTCGTGTTGACAATGGTCGTATCGGGCGACTTACCCAACACCGCCTCCTGCATTCGACCCAGCGCATGGGCCGCCGCGTTCAGGTCTTGATAGCTGGCGTTCATGCCATCCTGCTGGACCTTGATGGCGACTGTTTTGGCGACCAGCATGCTTGCTCCACGAAAGAACTGCTGGCGCTTTGTGATCTCGTCAACCGCAGTTGTCATGGCGGTCACCATGCGGTCATCATGGCCAGAAAGTGCTTGCTGGTATTGGACTCCTGCGGTCACGATGGCGGCACCGTCTTGTTCGACACCTTTACAGAGTTTGTTGACCAGCCCCTTGCTGACTTTATGTTTTTCGGCAATTTGTTGCTGGCTCAATTGACCTACACGCCAGGCAACCAGGATGCCGGCCACCACAGTTTTGTCAATCGCTTTGGCAGCCATTTAGTAGCTGACCTTTCCATGAATGATTGCCTCAAGCTGGGCATCGCTCATGTCCTTGAGAGAGCCAACGTCCACCAGAATGTCCATGCCCCACGCCCTGCGCTCGCCGGTTTGCTGAATGGCCGTTGTCTGCGCCGCCGTCTTGGCCAACTTCATTTTGGCCATGGCTTGATCAAGGTTGGAATGTCGCAGCGCCAGGGCTTCCTGCCGAAGCACAGCAATCTGCATCCACTCAGTGCGGTGACGGGCCGTTGCCTCAGCGCGCTTGTTTTCTGACTCCTCCCGCGACGCCAGGACCAAACCAGGACTGGACGTGCCCGGGAAATGTGCCGTTTTAGCGTCCGGTATCGTCCGGTTTCCATTGAAATCCGTTAGCTTGTCGGCCGTCCGTTGTGCAGCCGCATTGATGCCGTTCATGCTGCCACGCCGCTCCCAGACCTCTTTCTTGGCACGGTCGTCGATGGTGGATTTGCCGGGTGGGGCGAATTGGTGCTTTTCAGCTGCCCGCCCAGCTGCCGCCTTGTAGGAGGGCTGATCCGGGGCGTACTCCCAGATGGTGCGGATGGCTTGCCATTGTTCTCTGGTCAAACGCGCCATGGCTGGGCTGCGGTGTTTGTGCTGGGTTGACTTCGTCATGACGCAAGAATGGCATCACGACCAGTTCCAATCGTGCGATCGAGGCTTATTGGTCAAGCCCTCGCCACCGGCATATCCGCCATACACGTTGTGTACCCGGCTGTCCTGCGCTCCTGCTTCATGGACCAAGCCCTGCGATCCCCCTCCAACCCGGCACTGGCCATCTTCATGGTCCCTTTGCCAAAGCGCTGGTTTGTGCCGTCCAGAGCGATCATGAGATGTCCTCTGTCCCCCCCTCGTCGTCTTCTAGATCCAGCTCTCTCTGGCCCAGTGCATCCGACTGCAAGTCCGGGAGCATGACACCGGACTGGGCCAGCTTGAATCCCGGTCGCTTGAAGGCGTTCAATGCCATCAGCGCGGCAGCGACGATGACACTGGTATCTGCGACACATCAGGGATGGGAAGCTCGCTTGAACAGTACGCTGCATCTATCCACAAAACCGATCAGGAATAGGTTCCCCAAGGTTGAATAGCAGAGGCTATTCAATCCTTCCCCAGACTTGCCAAATGAATATAGGCGGTCCCAGGATTCCCATGAGGATGCGAGTCAGTCATCAGTGCGCTTGTTTCAACTTGGTCGCCCTAACTGCGTTGGTCCCTCGCTAACAGGCCAGCTACCTTGCCGGGTTGAAGCGGTAGGCAATCCC
>CAJBMJ010000561.1 GCA_903954045.1 uncultured beta proteobacterium
GCGGCCATGGACTCGGTGATTTCCAACTCCAGGTTCTCGGCCGAAATCTCGGCATCTGCTATGGCACGCCTCACGCTCTGAACGAAATCGGGTTCCCGGAACTGAACTTGTGAAACGTTGACCGACATGCGAAATCCATGGAACCCGAGGCCCTGGATTCGCCGCAACTGATGGCACGCAGTCCGCAGAACAAATTCGCCGATGGAAACCATCAGGCCTGATTGTTCAGCCAAGGGAATAAACTGGTCGGGCGAAACAAATTTTCCCTCGTCAGTGCGCCAGCGCAGTAAGGCTTCTGCTCCCAAAACAGAACCACCCGGTAAGCCGACCTGAGGCTGGTACACGACAAACAATCGATGGGCCTCAAATGCCTCGCGCAGACCACGCAGCAGCGTGCTTCTTTCGGTGGCATCGGTGCCCATGGCGTCGCTGTAGTACATGCATGCGCCTCTGTGCTGCGACTTGGCCAACTTGAGGGCAACGTAAGCCTGCTTCAGGATTTCAGCGCCATCGGAGGCGGGAGCCGTCAGCCTTACCAGGCCACAGGTAGCAGAAACCACCATCATCAAGCTCTGAACCAACAGGGGCTCTGTCAAGCAGCGTCCCAGCGCATCGGGGTTTAGGTGTTCTGTATTTCCAACGGCAGCAAAGGTGTCTCCGGACAAGCGGGCAATGACCACCTCGGGACCGAGCATTCTGGCCAGGCGCGCAGAAAATGCCCGCAAGAGTTCATCGCCAAAACTGTGGCCAAACATGGCGTTGTCGCCAGCAAAGTCGTCCAGATCAATGAGTGCTACGGCTACTCCGTCTGGCCGCTGAAGTTGGGCATCAACAA
Source organism: uncultured beta proteobacterium (assembly GCA_903954045.1). GTDB lineage: Bacteria > Pseudomonadota > Gammaproteobacteria > Burkholderiales > Burkholderiaceae_C > Allorhodoferax. The sequence continues at coordinate 836 of CAJBMJ010000561.1, forward strand.
TGTCCACAAATCGGTTGCGATTAGGGATGCCGAGCAAGGGGTCCTGGTAGGCCAAACTGAATATTTTTTCATGCAGCAAGACGTTCTCCAGTCCTACCGTCATGCTCGAACAAAACACCTGAATGAGGTGCTGGTCGGTGGCCGACAGGGGTGCTGCGTCTACAAAAGCAGCCATGCCGCTTTCTCCCGCTCCCGGAAAATAGAGTACGGTGTTTTGCCCAAAAACACTGGCCCTGGATTGAAGGCTCTTTTCAATGGCATTTCGAATCGGGGTTTGCGGCATGTGCTCCACCGACGTGGCCATCAGTGGAGCATAGATACCGGTCGCCACAATCACAATGGCGCCATCTTCTGCCGTGTTGCCGGAGCGCGCGCACACCAACCCATCAGGTTGGATGTTCATGAGCGCACAGAGTTGAATGACCATGCCTTTGGCAAACAAGGCCACGCCGCGCACCTGGCTCAGTTCGGTGCTGGCTTGCACTACCACTTCAAGACCGCGACGTGTTTCTTCCATGGCGACAAGATGGCGATAGCTTCGAATGGCGCCCGCCATACTTGTGTAGAGGCGCACCTGGGTTAATTCTGTTTTGGTGCGGTAGTCGTTGATGTCGTACTTCTGTATGGTCTCGATTTCCGGGGCGAAGCCCGGCTGTCCCGTGCGCAGAACAATTCGCACTGACGATCTAGCGAGCTCTTTGCGCACTACTTGCACCAGTTGCAGGCCCGCATCGTGGGACTCCATCACCACATCCAGCAATATGACGGCAATGTCAGGGTGGTCGGCAACAATCTGCCGTGCCTGCGCGCAGGTGTAGGCATGAAGAAACTGTATTTCACGATCTTCCACCAGCATGCCGCGCAGGCTCAACTCGGTGACATCATGCACATCCTGTTCGTCGTCGACGATTAGAACCAACCAGGCCTTTTCTGGCTTGCCTGACTCCACTGACGCAATGTCATCCAGCAGATGGATGACATCGTTATCGCCACCGTCGTGGAGACCGTCATGAGGAGTGGATGGGTTGGTCATGCTGGCTCGATCCTGATTTTTCAAATAGTCGAACAGTGGGCAATTTCATGAGCCTGCCTTTGCTCGAAACTATGCAGCGCGCAATGGTTTTTACGCGATTTGCATGGCATTTGCAAATCAGGTGCCATTTGCAGCGATCAGGCCTAAACTCCGACTGCTCCCATAGTGTCCGGACGGCTCACGCTGGTTGGACGCCATTTCCAGATGAAATCACATTGAGACCCTCCTTCATAGGAACCGGACAATGAAAAGATATATTTTTTCGCTGCGAACCATTATCAGTGGGACCGTCATCATTGCGGTGGCGCTGGCGAGTGCCATTGCTTACCTGGACCAGGCCGCCCGCATTCGTGCGCTGCATGAAACGCAAGTTCGGGGTGAACTGGAGCGAATGGCCACACTGACTGCCATGGCCATGCGCGAGGCACTTTGGCAGTACGTGCCCGAGCAGGGGGATTCCATCATTGACTCGGTCTTTGTGGCAAAGGAAGTCCAGGTGGTGGAGGTGCTTGACCACCGGGGCAGCGTTTTTGCCAAGCGAGAGCGAGATGGGCTTCAGACCTTGAAGCAAGAGCAGGAGCTGGTGCAAAAGGTTTTGCCGATTGAACGCAACGCAGCGTCCATTGGGCAACTGCGCATTGTCATCAGCACCGGCGGCTACCAGCAAAAATGGGAGGACGCACAGGAAACCTTCTTGCGGGGCGTGGGTGTGGTGCTGATCATTGCCATCATCATCACCCTCGTGGTGCTTCAATATGGCCTGATCCGACCGACCAAAGCACTGGTCCGGGAGTCCAGACGCATTGCCGACGGTGATTTGCGCCACCCTATCCGGCCCGTCTTGCTGACCGAGTTGGGTACGCTGGCCCGTAGTATGGAAACCACCCGGCAGTCACTCTTGAAGCTGATTTCGGAGCTGGAGGAGCGCAATCTCAAGCTCAATGAAGCCAACGAATTTCTGGAGGTTCGGGTGGCCGACAGAACCAAGACGCTAGAGCAGACGCTGGAACAGCTGCGCATTACCCAGAATGAAATGATCCAGTCTGAAAAGCTGGCTTCGCTGGGGCGCGTAGTCGCCGGGGTGGCACACGAACTAAACACGCCGATTGGAAATGCCTTGACCGTGGCCTCGACCGTCGCTGGCCATATTGAAACTCTGAGTGCCGAGTTGAGCAGCGGCACGCTGAAAAAATCAACCCTGATCCAGGTGACTGAAAACTCCCGCCAGGCACTGGACATCTTTTTGCGAAACATCGAAAAAGCGGCCCAACTGGTGACCAGCTTTAAACAGGTAGCGGTGGACCAGGCCAGTGACCAAAGACGCAACTTTGATCTGGCACAGGTCGCCAGCGAGGTGCTCAGTACCGTGCAACCTGCCATCAAAAAAGCCAATTGTCACGTTGAAACGGATTTGCAGGGCAGTTTGCAGTGTGATGGATACCCCGGCTCCGTGGGCCAGGTGCTGTCTAACCTGGTGGTCAACGCGCTGGTTCACGGCTATCCCAAGGGGGATGGAGGGCAGATTCGTGTGTCTGTGAAAAACGGGGAAATTGCAGGATGTGTCGTACTCAGTGTCAGTGACGACGGAGAAGGCATGACCCCAGAGGTTATTCAAAAAATCTTTGATCCATTTTTCACTACCAAGCTGGGCACGGGTGGCTCAGGACTGGGGATGAACATTGTGCAGGGTTTGGTCGTTCGAACCCTGGGCGGAACGGTCACCGTTCAAAGCGCACCCGGCAAAGGAACCACGATTCAGGTTCAATTCCCCAAAGTTGCACCGTGAAGCGCCCCGTGCGGCGTTATTTCGAAGACTCGGCCACCAGTTTTTGCAGCTCTCCGGAGCGCCGCAGCTTGTCGATGGCATCATCGAAGCGTTTTATGACATCGAGCTTCTTCATGCTCTTGGCAAACCCAAGGTGCAAGGGGTCTTTGGTCAGCGGCACCGGCAAGGCAACGAATTTGTCCCGGTTGTCAAAAAGCTCTTTGTTGGCTGCCACTGTGATGTCAAAACCAGCCTTGCCGTTGCCAATGAAGGCTGCGTCCAAACGCCCGGCCAGCAGTTTTCTCAGGCGCCCAGATTGAGACACATCTCTTTCGACAGTGAAGACTCCTGAAGCGATAGCCTTGTCCAC
>CAJBMJ010000562.1 GCA_903954045.1 uncultured beta proteobacterium
CGTGAGAACGTTTATGTGTGCGACTCCAAGGGCCTGATTTACGAGGGCCGCGCAGGCGGCTATGACGAGTCCAAGGCACGCTTTGCGCAAAAGACCGATCTACGCAGCCTGGCGGATGTGGTCAACGGCGCGGATGTATTTTTGGGCTGTTCAGCCGCGGGAACGTTGACCCAGGACATGGTCATAACCATGGCGGACAAACCGATCATTCTGGCCCTGGCCAACCCGGAGCCAGAAATTCGCCCCGAGCTGGCCAAGGCCGTGCGACCGGACTGCATCATTGCCACGGGCCGGTCGGACTACCCCAATCAGGTCAACAACGTACTGTGCTTCCCTTACATTTTTCGCGGCGCGCTCGATTGCGGCGCGACCAAGATCACCGAGGCGATGAAACTGGCCTGTGTGCGCCAGATTGCCGATCTGGCAAAGGCGGACATCAGTGAAGAAGTAGCCACCGCCTATGCTGGCAAAGAGCTGGTGTTCGGGCCCGACTATCTGATTCCTACGCCCTTTGACACGCGCCTGATCATGCGTATTGCTCCGGCGGTTGCCAAAGCCGCAGAGGAATCCGGTGTGGCCACGCGTCCCATCACGGACATGGACGCATACCATGAGCAACTGTCGCGCTTTGTGTACCAAACCGGCATGATCATGCGGCCTGTGTTTTCTGCTGCCAAGGCCGTGCCTGCCAGTGCCAAGCGGGTGGCGTATGCCGAAGGCGAGGACGAGCGGGTGCTGCGCGCGGCGCAAGTGGTGGTGGACGAGGGGCTGGCCCAGCCAATCCTCATTGGCCGCCCTTCGGTGATCGAGGCGCGCATACTCAAGGCAGGCCTGCGCATTCGGGTAGGTGTGGACGTGAAAGTGGTCAACCCCGAGGATGACCCCCGGTTCAAACAGTACTGGGAGACTTACCACCATCTCATGGGCCGCCAGGGCGTGTCAGTGGATGCCGCCAAGGCGGCGGTGCGCCGCTCCAACACCACCATTGCAAGTTTGATGGTCAAGCTCGGCGATGCCGACGCCATGCTGTGCGGCCTGGTAGGGCGTTTTGATACGCACCTGGAACATGTGCGCGATGTGATTGGCATGAAGCGCGGAGCATCGAGCTTTGCCACCCTGAATGCGCTCATGATGGAAGACCGAACCCTGTTCATTGCAGACACCTTTGTCAACGAAGACCCAGACGCTCAGCAATTGGCCGAAATTGCCCTGATGGCCGCTGATGAGGTCAAGCGCTTTGGCCTGCCTCCCAAAATTGCCTTCCTGTCGCACTCCATGTATGGCACCTCCAAACGCAAGTCGGCGGTCAAGATGCGTCTGGCCCATGACCTGTTTTGCAAGATGGCCCCCGAGATTGAATGCGACGGTGAGTTACACGGCGATGCCGCCCTCAATGAGGACATGCGCATGGCCGTTCTGATGAACGGCAAGATGAAGGGCGAGGCCAATACGCTGATTTGTCCGAATCTGGACGCGGCCAACATTCTGTTCAATGTACTCAAGATGGTGGGTGGTCATGGTGTGACTGTGGGGCCTATCCTGCTTGGGGCGGCTGCCTCGGTGCATGTGCTTACCTCGTCGGCAACTGTGCGTCGGGTGGTCAATATGACGGCGCTGGCCGCAGCCAATTCTGTCAAAACGGCCTGATCGCTGCGACTGAAACATTGCGAAACAAACCGATACGGCGCTGACACCCTGTATCGGCACTCTGGCGGCACCATTGCGGTCATGTTCAACCACTCCACTGGAGTAAAGAAAGACCGCCATGGCAAACTTCTTCCGCCGTAATTTCAAACGTACCCTGCTGGGCCTTTTCGGAGCCGCTGTGCTTGTCGGCGGGCTCTCAGCCTGCAATCACCGTGGCCACGACTACGGCAGCTCGATGAGCGCTGAGCAATATGCCCAAAAGCGCGACAAGATGGTGGACCGGGCTGCAGGCAAGCTGGACCTTAACGAAGACCAGAAAAAACGACTCAGCGTTCTGGGCGACAAGCTTTACGAGCAGCGCACCGCGTTGATTGGGCAGACCAAAGACCCACGTGCAGAACTCAAGGCCCTGGTAGCCGGCGATAAGCTCGATGCCGCCAAGGCGCAGGCCCTCATCACCGAAAAAACCACAGCCGTGCAAACCAAGAGCCCTGAAGTGATTGCCGCCCTGGCTGATTTTTACAACAGCCTGAACCCCACGCAACAGCAGAAAGTGCGTGACTACATGGACGGCAAGGGACGCTGGTTCAACCGCGGCTGATAGCTAAACACAGTGGGAGAATGGCGCATGCACCGTATCCTGCTGATTGACGACGACGCCCAGCTCGGAGGGCCCCTGACGGCTTACTTCGCCCGGTTTGATCTGGCGCTGGAATGCGCCCTCAAACCCAGCGAAGGCCTGGCGCGCTTGCGCCAAGGTGGGCTGGACGCCGCAATTCTGGATGTGATGCTTCCCGAAATGGATGGTTTCGCCCTGTGCCGCGCCATCCGCAAGGAAAGCGACATCCCCATCGTGATGCTCACGGCGCGCGGTGATGTGATGGACCGTGTGGTGGGGCTGGAGCTTGGAGCCGACGACTATGTGCCCAAGCCCTTTGAACCACGCGAGTTGGTAGCCCGTATTCAAACCGTGTTGCGTCGACGGGTTGCTGCGGCACCACCAGTAGCTATGCCGGACAACCCGGATCGACTCACCTTTGACGGTCTGGTGGTCGATGCCTCAACCCGCACTGCTGTGCGGCAGGGTGAGGCGCTGGATTTAACCAGCACCGAGTTTGACCTTCTGCTGCTGCTGGCTCGCTCCCCCGGCAAGGTGTTCCATCGTGACGACATCCTCAACCACTTGCGCGGCCACGAGGCCGACCTGTACACCCGGGCGGTGGATATCGTGGTGAGCCGATTGCGAAAGAAACTCGAGCCACTCGATTGCATCAAGACCTTGCGCAACGCGGGCTACTCCCTGGCGCTGGTGCGTGTGCAAGGATGAACGCCGCCGATTCGCCCCAGGTTGCGAGGTCCCGTTGGCACCATCGGGCCCGACATGCGCTCTCGCATTCGCTGCGGGTGCGCTTGGTGGCCTTGTTCCTGTTGCTGGC
>CAJBMJ010000563.1 GCA_903954045.1 uncultured beta proteobacterium
CGCACCACCCGAACACCCGACAAGCAAACTAAATCCAAGGTACCAAACTTTATTTGAAAGTTCTAACAATTGAATCCAATCGTTTGTTCAAAATTCGAGCAGCATCTGCGCTTGGGGTGGCACAGTTTTGGAAGCCATTCAACATCCAGTCCTTAAATTCAATCAATGGGCCAAATTCATGTCATAAATTTTTAACAAAATCTGATTAACTTAGTGTCATTCAACTCACTATGGATGAACATGCTTTTTCAAAACAACTCTCGTTGGGCCACATCTTTCATCCTTGCCACAGCGCTTATCTCAGGCTGCGGCGGCGGCGCTAGCGAAAGTCCCGAGCCGGCGTTCACACTTCAACTTCTACACATCTCTGATGCTGATGGGTCTGACACCACAGCACTTAACAGCATTGCCCACCTATCTGGTCTGGTGCATCGCTTTCGCAACCAATACCCCCAGCAAACTTTGTTGGTCAGTTCGGGTGACAACTACATTCCCGGCCCTCGATTTAACGCCGCAAATGACACCACATTGACAAGCTTACTGGGCAAGCCAGAGGTTGGTCGTGCTGACATTGCCATACTAAACGCCCTTGGTGTACAAGCATCCGCCATTGGCAACCACGAGCTCGATCTGAGCACCAAGCAGTTCACGGACATGATTAAGCCAGACGGCACTTGGCCGGGTGCACGGTTCCCTTACTTGGCCTATAACACTGACTTCAGCACAGACACCAACACAACGGGTATTCGAGTGGCCAATGGTGGCAATACCGCTGAGCAGTCTGGCAAAGTTAGCGGCTGGAGCAAGGTGACTGTCGGGTCACAGACCATCGGCATCATCGGAGCGAGCTCCCCTGTGTTTGCCAACATCACCTCCCCCGGCGGGCTTACATTTACGCCGGCACTGACCTCTACTGAGCCAGACATTACGCTCTTGGCCGCCAAAATTCAAACAGGTGTTGACGAAATGACGGCGGCCGGCATTGACAAGATTGTTTTGCTAGCCCACATGCAAACTCTGGCCACTGAAAAAGCTTTGGCCGCCAAGTTGCGCAACGTGGACATCATTGTCGCCGGCGGCTCCAATACGCTACTTGCCGATAGCAATGATGTACTACGAACTGGTGACAAGTCTGCCGGCGACTATCCCTTTTTGACACAGGACGCCGGAAGTCAACCAACGGTGGTCGTCAACGTCGACGCTGACTACAAATACCTGGGCCGTTTCATGGCCCCCTTCAACGCGCAAGGTGTTCTCATTCCAGGGCGCTTTGACACAGTTCGATCGGGCGCATGGGCGACCGCTGAAGTGGACAATCCTGAAGGCCTGACGATATCAGGCACCATTGCTCAGGTTCGTGACGCGATCCGCGCCGTGCTCAGATCCAAGGATGGCAATGTGTTTGGCAAGACTGGCGTATTTCTTGAAGGCCGCCGCGCACTGGTGCGCAACGAGGAAACTAATTTCGGCAACCTCAGTGCTGACGCCAACTTGTGGTATGCCCGCCTGCACGATTCAAACGTGCAAATTTCTCTCAAGAATGGCGGCGGTATTCGCTCCGAAATTGGTGAAGTGCTGGCCGTTCCTGGATCAATCTCTGCTGCCACACTGACCGCGCCAAAGGCCAATCCTGATGCAAATCGCCAGGCCGGTGAGATCTCACAGTTGGCGGTTGAGACTGCACTGAAGTTCAACAACAAGCTTTGGGTCTTTGATGTAACTGCTACTCAGCTCAAGAGTCTTTTAGAACACGGCGTTGCTTCTCTAGGTAGCCAAGGTCGTTTTCCTCAGGTTGCTGGTTTGTCATTTAGCTATGACGCCACACGTACCGCACAAGTGCTCGATGCCACAAGCTTCTTACCGACCACGGCTGGTGAGCGCATCCGCTCCCTCAAGGTGGGCAACGACGTGGTAGTGCGTGACGGTGCAATTGTTGGCAATGCATCCCGCACCTTCCGTATGGTGACCCTCAATTTCCTAGCTGAGGGTACGAACACGGCAGCTGGCGGTGGCGACGGCTATCCCTTCCCAGCTACTGCTGATTTTGTCAACCTGGTCAAGCTTGAAACGACCATGAGCACGACCACTGCCGGCGGGGCTACTAGCACTGCCACAGCCACTTTGGGTAGTGAACAGGATGCATTCTTTAAATACCTCAAGACTTTCCATGCCACAACGCCTTACCAGCAAGCCGATACGCCTGAAGCTCAAGACACGCGTATCCAAAACCTTGGCAAGCGCAGCGACACCGTCTTGAACTGAACACAGGAGAATATTGATGGCTTCGAATTTATTTAGTTTGCGCATGCGCAGGGTTTGTTATTGGATGTTGGCCAGCGTCATGAGCGCTGGGCTTCTGGTAGCTTGTGGTGATAACAATGGCGATGAGCCCACGCCTTCATCGCTGACAATGACCAAGATTGGCGGTTTCTCCCATTCTGGCGGCGCATCGTCTGCCGAAATTACTGCCTACGACGCAGCCAGCAAACGACTTTTTGTGATCAATGGCGCTCTGGGAACAGTTGACGTGCTCAGCTTGGCTGACCCTACAGCGCCAGTATCCGTCGCCTCAATCCGCGCCGTTGACCTTTGGGCCGGGGCGGGCGGCGTCAATAGCGTTGCCACCCATGGCGGTATGGTGGCCCTGGCTGTCGAGGCCTCGACCAAGACCAACAATGGCCGCATGGTTCTAATTCGCGCCTCCGACCTAGGCGTGATCGCAACAGCCGAAGCCGGTGCTCTGCCAGACATGGTGACATTCACCCCAGACGGTAAGAAGGTCCTTGTTGCCAACGAGGGTGAACCCAATAGCTACGGTCAGTCCGACTCTGTCGACCCTGAAGGCTCAGTCAGTATCATCGATGTCAGTGCACTGAGCTTGCAAAGCAGCAATCAGACCTTGACTGCTCGCTCAGCGGGTTTCCAAGCCTACAACAGTCAAAAGGACAGTTTGTTAGCAGCTGGCGTGCGAATTTTTGGCCCAGGCGCAAC
>CAJBMJ010000564.1 GCA_903954045.1 uncultured beta proteobacterium
GGAGCACATACCGGTACGACCACTTCGGGCATGAGTCGCACCACGCGCGTGCCCGCCCACTGGGTCATTTGCGCTGCAGTGCCTGCAAAGAGGGCGGCATCAAAGTCGGTTTCGGCAAACATGAAGGGACGCGTACGGGTGTCAATGTGCACCATGACGTCCGGTTGCAAGGACCGAAAAGCTTTCAGGCGCGGAATCAGCCAGCGGGCCGCAAAGGTGGGAACCGCAGCCAACGAGACTGCGCCTCCAGCCCCTTGCCCGGCCATGGCATCCAGAGTGTCGCGCTCCAGGGCTTGCAGACGCGGTGCGATCTGCCGTGCGTATTGCATGCCTGCATCGGTGAGCACCACCCCGTGGCGGGTACGGCGAAACAGGGCAATGCCCAAAAACTCTTCCAGCGCCGCAATTTGTCGTGACACCGCACTCTGGGTTAATGCCATCTCCTGTGCGGCGCGGGTATAACTTTCGTGGCGGGCAGCGGAGTGAAAGCAGGCCAATGCCTGCAGAGAGGGTATTTTGCGACGCATGCAAATATTCTAAATCCTCATATCTGGATGCAAACAAGGCGTTTGATTCACAGCAGCGCGGGGGCTAATATCCGGCTGTCCATCTACAACCCTCAGGAAACACCACCATGGCCCACGCAGCATTCAACTGGCAAGACCCTTTTTTGCTGGACTCCCAGCTCACCGACGACGAGCGCATGGTCAAAGACGCCGCTGCCGCCTACTGCCAGGACAAGCTGCAGCCCCGCGTGACCATGGCTTTCCGGGACGGCACGACCGACCCCGCCATCTTCCGCGAGATGGGCGAACTTGGCCTTTTGGGCCCCACCATCCCCGAGCAGTACGGCGGCCCGGCGCTCAACTACGTGTGCTACGGCCTGATCGCCCGCGAAGTGGAGCGCGTGGACAGCGGTTACCGTTCCATGATGAGCGTGCAGAGCTCCTTGGTGATGGTGCCAATCTTTGAATTCGGCACCGAGGCCCAGCGCCAGAAGTACCTGCCCAAGCTTGCCACCGGCGAGTGGATTGGCTGCTTTGGCCTGACCGAGCCCGACCACGGCTCGGACCCCGGCTCCATGGCTACCCGTGCCCATAAAGTGGCGGGTGGCTACAAGCTCAGCGGCTCCAAGATGTGGATCTCCAACAGCCCGATTGCCGACGTGTTTGTGGTCTGGGCCAAAGAAGTGTCAGAAGGCGGACAGGTCGGCCCGATCCGTGGCTTTGTGCTGGAAAAAGGCATGGCGGGTTTGAGCGCTCCCGCCATCCACAGCAAGGTGGGCCTGCGTGCGTCCATTACCGGTGAGATCGTCATGGACGGCGTGTTTTGCCCCGAAGAAAACGCATTCCCTGAAGTGCAAGGCCTCAAAGGACCGTTCACCTGCCTGAACAGTGCCCGCTACGGTATTGCCTGGGGTGCCCTGGGTGCGGCTGAAGACTGCTGGACGCGCGCCCGCCAATACGTGCTGGACCGCAAACAGTTCGGTCGCCCATTGGCTGCCAACCAGCTCATCCAGAAAAAACTGGCCGACATGCAGACCGAAATCGCGCTGGGCCTGCAAGGCTGCCTGCGCCTGGGCCGCATGAAGGACGAGGGCACAGCCGCAGTGGAAATCACGTCCATCCTCAAGCGCAATAGCTGTGGCAAGTCACTCGACATTGCCCGCATGGCGCGCGACATGATGGGTGGCAACGGCATCTCCGATGAATTCGGAGTGGCGCGGCATTTGGTGAACCTGGAAGTGGTGAATACCTATGAAGGTACGCACGACATTCATGCGCTGATTCTGGGTAGGGCGATGACGGGGATTGCGGCGTTTGGGAACTGATTAACACACCCCCTATCCCCCCGGTGTTTGCCCCCACTCTCCCCCAACCCCTCTCGCCCCGCCGGGCGAGAGGGGAGCTCAACAGCCGTATTTGGTTGATTCGCGCCGAACAGGGCTTTACTTAAGTGTGGTCGCGGTGCGGTTTTGGAAAACTAAGGTTTCCGGGGTGGCGGTCGTAGGGAGCTCGGAGCGTGTAGTTGCACCCACAGCAGGCGCAAGGCGGCCTGCCCGTTCAGAGCCAAGAGGCTTGCAATTCCTACGACTGCTGGCATACCAACTTACGTCGACCACCACGCAACGCAACATTCCCCAGTAATTCCGTATTCGGCGCGAAGCAACCAAATACGGCTGTCCGGCCCCCCTTTCCGCCCTGGCGAGGGTGGAAAGGGGCGGGGGGATAGGGGGTGTGTTAGAAAACCTAGCGTGAGCTAAAAACTGGAAAACAACCATGACCGAAAAAACAAGCGCCTTAGGCCACCTCAAAGTCCTGGACCTCTCCAGAGTCCTTGCAGGCCCCTGGTGTACCCAGATGCTGGCTGACCTGGGAGCCGATGTGGTCAAGGTTGAGCGTCCCGGCGAGGGCGATGACACGCGCCACTGGGGACCTCCGTTCCTAAAGGATGCGGGTGGCAACGACACCACGCATGCCAGCTACTTCACCGCCTGCAACCGCAACAAACGCTCGGTCACCATCAACATGGCCAAGCCAGAAGGGCAGGCGCTCATTCGCCAGATGGCCCAGGAAGTCGACATACTGGTCGAGAACTTTAAGGTCGGTGGTTTGAAGGCCTATGGCCTGGACTATGAAAGCCTCAAGGCCCTGAACCCGCGCCTGATTTACTGCTCTGTGACCGGTTTTGGCCAGGACGGCCCTTACGCCGAACGCGCGGGCTACGACCTGATGATCCAGGCCATGAGCGGCATGATGAGCATCACCGGTCGCGCCGATGACGTGCCCGGCGGTGGCCCGCTGCGGGTGGGCGTGGCGCTCACCGATTTGTTCACCGGGGTGTATGCCACCAGCGCAATTCTGGCGGCGCTCGAGGTCCGCAATCGCACCGGGGAGGGCCAGCACATCGATATGGCCCTGCTGGACGTGGGCATGGCGATTCTGGCCAACCAGGCAGCTGGCTTTTTGAACACCGGCAAGGTGCCGCAACGCCAGGGCAACAGCCATCCCAGTCTGGCGCCGTACCAGGACTTCCCAACCGCCGACGGTTCCATGCTGCTGGCCATCGGCAATGATGGCCAGTTCAGCCGCTTTTGCCAGGCGGCGGGTAAGCCGGAATGGGCAAATGACGCACGCTTTTGTGGCACGGCGGCCCGGGTGACGAACCGCGCCATCCTGATTCCTGCCATGGAAGAGGTGACCCGCACACGCACCACCGCACAGTGGATTGCGTTGCTGGAAGACAAAGCCGTGCCCTGCGGGCCCATCAACAACATCGAGCAGGCCTTTGACGATGCCCAGGTGAAGGCCCGTGGTTTGAAGGTAAATCAGCCTCTAGCGTCCGCTGTTACTGCACAAACAGCTATTGAAACCATAGCAACGGTAGCCAGCCCCATGCGTCTGCTGGCCACGCCGCCAGTCCTTAACCGTGCGCCCCCGATGCTCGGGGAGCACACCGAGCAGGTGTTGCTGGGGCTGGGGTTGGATGCGCAAGCCATTGCCAAGTTGCGTAGTGCAGGGGTTGTCTGACGCCTACGTTGCTTTGAGCGCTGCAGTGATCTGATATTCTGGCTGGCTGCTGCTGGCTAGGCAGCTTTGTACTCACAATCGCTGCATGAAAACATCCGCCAACCCGATACGCCTTTTTGCCGAGATTCTCGGCATTGTGGCGTTGTGCGAGGCAGTGGTGATGATGGCCATGCCCAAGCTCGTTTCCGGGGTGGACCCGCTGATGGCGGGTCTGATGGATGTGGCCTTGCTGTTGCTAATCTCCGGACCCGCTGTGTATTGGCGCTGCATGGCCATTACCAAGCGGGTCGTGGCCAGTTCGCGGCCTGCCAGTCAGCGCTCCAGTGGTATCAGCATCCGTTATGCGGTAGCAATGACAGCCGCCGCCCA
>CAJBMJ010000565.1 GCA_903954045.1 uncultured beta proteobacterium
CCTGCGTCGTCCTTATATGCAAAACAACCTGATGCTGCGTTATCGCGTGTCGATGGAGGTGCGCAAGTTCCTGGATGCCAATGGATTTGTGGATATCGAAACTCCGATGCTGACCAAATCCACGCCGGAAGGCGCCCGTGACTACCTGGTGCCCAGCCGTGTGCATGATGGTCACTTTTTTGCGCTGCCACAGTCGCCCCAATTGTTCAAGCAGCTATTGATGGTGGCGGGTTTTGATCGCTACTACCAGATCACCAAGTGCTTCCGTGACGAAGACTTGCGTGCCGATCGTCAGCCTGAATTTACCCAGATCGATATTGAAACTTCATTCTTGAGTGAAGAAGAGATCCGTTCCATGTTCCAGGGCATGATCACCACGGTATTCAAGAACACCATTGGCGTGGACCTGGGAGAGTTTCCGGTCATGACCTATGAAGAAGCCATGCACTTGTATGGCTCCGACAAGCCCGACTTGCGCGTCAAGCTGAAGTTTGCCGAAGTGACCGATGTCATGGGCGATGTCGACTTCAAGGTGTTCAGCGGTGCTGCCAACATGAAGGGCGGCCGTGTGGTGGCTCTGCGTGTGCCCGGTGGATCCAGCGAGTCTGGTGGTATCAGCCGTGGTGAGATTGATGCCTACACGGAATTCGTCAAGATCTATGGCGCCAAAGGCTTGGCCTATATCCGGGTCAACGACCTGGCCAAAGGACGTGATGGACTGCAAAGCCCCATCGTTAAAAACATTCATGAGAAGGCACTCAACGCAGTGCTGGAGCGCACAGGCGCTCAGGATGGTGACCTGATTTTCTTTGGAGCGGACAAGGCCAAAATTGTCAATGACGCAATAGGGGCGCTGCGCATCAAAATCGGACACAGCGAGTTCGGTAAGAAGAACGGCTTGTTTGAAAAAGGCTGGCGGCCGATGTGGGTGGTGGACTTCCCGATGTTCGAATACGACGACGAAGCCCAGCGCTACACAGCGACCCACCATCCATTTACCGCTCCCAAAGACGGACACGAGGATTGGATGGTCACAGCCCCGGAAAAGTGCATCTCCAAGGGCTACGACATGGTGCTTAACGGTTGGGAAATGGGCGGTGGATCGGTCCGTATCCACCGCGCTGATGTTCAGCAGAAAGTTTTCGATGCTCTCAAAATAAGCCCTGAAGAGGCGCAGCTCAAATTTGGATTCCTGCTTGACGCTTTGCAATATGGAGCACCGCCGCATGGTGGTCTGGCTTTTGGTCTTGACCGAATCGTGACCCTGATGACCGGTGCTGAATCTATTCGTGATGTGATTGCTTTTCCCAAGACGCAGCGCGCGCAGTGTCTTTTGACGTCTGCGCCCAGCATGGTCGACGAAAAGCAATTGCGCGAGTTGCACATCCGCTTGCGTAGCGTTGATTTGGCTAAAACGGTTTGATTGCAAATTCGCGGCACAATCAAAGGGCGCTCTGACAGCGCCTTTTTTTATGGCAAAGCCTTTCAAAATTCCGCAGTCGGTCCTGGTGGTGATTTACACACCAAGCTGGAATGTCCTGCTCATGGAGCGCTTCGATGCGCCAGGATTTTGGCAATCGGTGACCGGTTCCAAAGACACAGCGCAGGAAGCGTTTGTTGATGCCGCTGCCCGGGAGGTGATGGAGGAGACGGGGATCGATGTTCATGCTGATGGACACACCCTTTGCGACTGGGCGCTTGAGAATGTCTACGAGATTTACCCACAGTGGCGCCATCGGTATGAGCCGGGCGTAACGCTGAACACAGAGCATGTTTTTGGTTTGTGCGTGCCGGAGCAAACTTTTGTGACATTGAGTCCGCGAGAGCACACTGCTTATTGCTGGCTACCCTGGCGGGAAGCTGCAGATCGGTGCTTTTCATCCTCCAATGCCGAAGCAATTACCCACATTCCTGCATTTGCAGATCAGATGAAATGACGCTGGCATGATGACGCCATGACCTTACTGCGAATAGCAACTTACAACATTCACAAAGGTGTTCAGGGTCTGGGCCCCCAACGCCGATTGGAAATTCACAACCTGGGTCATGCTGTGGAGCAGCTAGACGCAGATATTGTCTGCCTGCAGGAAGTCAGAAAGGTACACCGCCGTGAAGCGGAATATTTTGCGCGTTGGCCGGAGCTGCCTCAGGCTGATTTTTTGGCACCTGAGGGCTATGAGGCGGTGTATCGAACCAATGCCTATACCAAGCATGGCGAACACGGCAATGCAATGCTATCTCGCTGGCCCGTGGTCGCACATCAGCATGAAGATATGTCAGACCATCGGTTTGAGCAGCGTGGCCTGTTGCATTGCGAAGTAATGGTGCAGGGCAGACCCATCCATGTCGTCGTAGTTCATTTGGGCTTGATCCGGGCGAGTCGCGTTCGGCAGTTGGCGCAATTGCAGCGGTTCATTTCCCGTGAGGTACCCGAAAACGTGCCCGTTGTAGTGGCCGGAGATTTCAATGAATGGGGTCCGCTGGTGCGTCGAGCTATGGGAAGCGTTGGCTTGGTAGCTTTGGAGAAGGCCCGTTTGGCGACCTTTCCGTCACGTTTACCCTTGCTGCAACTCGATCACATTTATGTGCGCGGGCTCTTGCCTGTGGGTATGTCGGTTCCGCAGGGGCGAATCTGGTGGCGCATGTCGGATCACCTTCCACTCATTGCAGAGTTCCAATTGCCACCGGCATGACCACGCCGCAGTTCAAATCGGGCCATCAAGTGCAGCTGCTGGAAGCCGGCGCAGAGTTTTTCCCGGCGCTGATTGGTGCCATTGATGCATCCGCCACTGAGGTGCGTCTGGAAACTTACATCTTTCACTTTGAGGCTGCTGGTGAGCAGGTTGCTCAAGCCCTTGAGCGCGCCGCGTTAAGGGGCGTATCGGTATTTGTGGTGATGGATGGAATTGGTACGTCACAAGTGCCGATGGATTGGGTTACACGCTGGACCCAGGCCGGTGTGCAATGGCACCTGTTCCTGCCGCTTGGGCGGCTTGGCCTTTTGATCCCGGGGCGCTGGAGGCGCATGCATCGAAAACTGTGTGTGGTGGATGCCAATATCGCTTTTTGCGGTGGTATCAACATTCTGGATGACTATTTTGACCCGAATCATGGTGTGCTGGACTCTGCCCGTCTTGACTACGCCTTGCGGGTTCAAGGCCCTTTGGTTGCCGATGTACACGGTGCAGTCGTCCAGTTTTGGTCACGTTTGCAGCTGACCCGGCAACTGGAGCATCTGAGATTTCGCGCAGTTCCAAGGCCCGGCGTTTTGTCAAATACCCACGGGCCCCTCACCTCGGAGATGCGGGCTGATCATTCGGACAATGTGTTTAGTGATGCGACGGCGGCTCTGGTTTTGCGGGACAACGTCTTAAATCGGACCCGCATTGAGAAGACCTATCGTCAGGCAATCTCACAGGCCCGCAAGGAAGTTCTGATTGCCAACGCCTACTTTGTTCCTGGCACCCGGCTTCGTCGTGCGCTTCGAAACGCTGCCAAAAGAGGCGTGCGTGTACGTTTGCTGCTTCAGGGGCGCTATGAGTATTTCATGCAATTCCATGCAGCCAGGCAGGTCTACGGATCTCTGCTCGCTGCAGGCGTTGAAATTCACGAGTACCAGGCGGGCTTCTTGCACGCCAAAGTTGCCGTGGTGGATGGCAAATGGGCGACTGTGGGTTCGTCCAATCTGGAGCCTCTCAGCTTGCAGCTCGCCCGTGAGGCCAATGTGGTGGTAGAAAATCCAGCGATGGCCCAAGCCTTGCAAACACACCTGGAAAAGGTAATGCAGCGTGCCAGTGTGCAGGTGAATCCCCAAATCTATGCTGAGCGACCGTGGAACCAGCGGATGCTGGATGGATTGGCTTTTGGTGCAATGTGGTTGATCTTGGTCCTGACGGGTAGACGCTATTAATTGTGTAGCTAATGACGCAGTACTGACGAGGGTTACAAACGAAAAACCCTACTATCCAAAGGCTGGTAACATCCCCGCATGACAACGAAGCCACAGAGCACCATGAACCTTTCTGATGCCGATGAAGGAATACCCGTTTCCATCAAAATTCGTGAGCGCCTGAGCGCAGCGCGCAAGCGCTTTCACGCCAATGACAATATTGCTGACTTCATTGAGCCGGGCGAATTGGAGAAACTGCTGGATGAAGTCGAAGCAAAAATGAAGGGTGTGCTCGAGAGCATGGTTATCGACACGGAAAATGACCACAACACGGGAGATACCGCAAGGCGTGTGGCCAAGATGTACGTCAATGAAGTGTTCCGGGGTAGGTATGTCAAGGCTCCGCCTTTGACAGAGTTCCCCAATGTAGGGCATCTCAACGAACTGATGATTGTCGGACCCATCACGGTACGCAGTGCCTGCAGTCACCATTTCTGCCCGGTGATCGGACAGGTCTGGATCGGAGTCATGCCCAATGAGCACACCAATGTGATCGGACTATCCAAGTACGCACGTATTGCCGAGTGGATCATGGGTCGACCCCAGATTCAGGAGGAGGCTGTGCTGCAATTGGCCGATTTGATTCAGGAGCGTACCCAACCTGACGGTCTGGCTATCGTTATGGAGGCCAGTCACTTTTGCATGTCGTGGAGGGGTGTCAAGGACATGGACAGCAAAATGATTAACTCGGTAATGCGCGGAGTCTTTTTGAAAGACCCCAACCTGAGGCGCGAGTTTCTGTCACTGATTCCCAAAAAATCCAACTCCTGAACCCATTTTCCAAAGGCCACACATGCTTGTACGCTTGCTTTATGCCAGTCGCGCAGTTGATCTCAGTGAAGAGGCTACTGAAGCCATTTTGACCCAGTCACGACACTCCAACCCTACTTGTGGAATTACTGGAATCCTTTGCTACGGCGGCGGAATCTTTCTTCAAGCCATTGAGGGTGGTCGAATGGCGGTGAGCGAGCTCTATGGCCACATCCAAAAAGACAAACGCCACAAGGATGTTGTGTTGCTTCACTATGAAGAGATTGCCGAGCGCCGCTTTGGTGGCTGGACTATGGGGCAGGTCAATATGTCGCGCATCAATACCAGTATCTTGCTCAAGTATGCGGAGAAACCCGAGTTGGATCCCTACTCGGTCTCGGGCCAAGTGTCGCTGGCATTGCTGGAGGAATTGATGGCTACGGCTTCCATCATCGGACGCGCTTAGGGCGAAGCAGGGATTGAGCCTTTTGCTCGGGTGCGACTTTTCCAGCGCGCCTTCCAAACGTAAAGCCATTGTCGTTGCCTGGGGCCGGCTGGTTGGGTCAACGGTTTGTGTCGATCATCTCCAGCGATTGGCGACACTCGATGCGTTCAGTGAAATGTTGCAACGCGATATTGCCTGGGTGGGCGGGTTCGATTTGCCCTTTGGACTACCACGGGAGTTGGTGGCAGCGCTGAATTGGCCATTGGATTGGGAGCCATGCATACGGCATTATGCAACGTTGGACAGGGCACAAATTCGGGATCAATTTGCGGGTTTCTGCCTCTCGCGACCTGCAGGTGGCAAGTTTGCTCATCGCGTCACTGACGGGCCGGCCGGGTCTAGTCCCTCCATGAAATGGGTCAATCCTCCGGTGGCCTTCATGCTGCATGCGGGTGTGCCACGCATGCTGAACGCGGGAGTCTACTTTCCAGGATTGCAGCCAGACCCCTCTCCCAACCTGTCGCCTGCGAAGGTGGCCTTGGAGGCCTATCCGGGCTTGCTCGCCAGGGAAGTGTTGGGGCATCGAAGTTACAAGAGCGATGATCGTCACAATCAAACACCGGAGCGTTTGATTGCACGGAAAGACCTACTGACTACCCTGCAAGCTGGCCGAACCCGATTGCAACTGCGTCTCAAGCTGAGCCATGCGCAGCACGATACCTTGGCTGACGATGCGTCAGGGGATTCGTTGGATGCCGTTCTGTGTTTAATGCAGGCCGCGTGGGCTTGGTCGCAGCACTGCGCTGGCGCATCAAAGTTTGGTTTGCCGCTCTCAATGGACCCGTTGGAAGGATGGATCATCACTGCCAACGAGGTTCCTGTTACATCTCAGGCGTTGCGCGGCAACACTGTTTCCTGAATCTTGGCAGCAATCTGTGATACGGCCAGCGCCGCCGGGCAACCCGGTTGAGATTGCATGAGTAACTGGCGACGCATCACGGCCTGACGAACTGCCGGGTCCGCTGGAATGTCCCCCATATGGATCAGGCGCACGGGTCGCCCTGGTTCAGTGACCACAAAACGGTCCAGCACCTGTTGTAGTTGAACTGTAATGGCACGGCCATCTCCCAGACGCGCAGTCTGGTTGATCACCATGCGCACCGTCTGGCGTTTTTGTTGACCGACCAAAACTTTGATCGTGGCATAGGCGTCGGTGAGTGAAGTTGGTTCAGGTGTTGCCACCACAATGACTTCGGAAGCCAGTGACACTGCAAACAATACGACGTCTGAAATGCCAGCACCTGTGTCGAGGATCACTATGTCATAGTGCGGAACCAGTCCATTCATGATGCGCAGGAAGTCGTCACGAACCTCCGGCGTCAGGCGGGAATACTCGACCATGCCCGACCCTGCCAGCAAAACAGAGAAACCGCCCGGAGCACGGATGATTGCATCTTCAAGTTTGGCTTTTCCGGTAAATACGTCGTGTAGTGTGACTTTGGGGTACAGGTTAAGCACCACGTCCAGATTGGCCAGTCCCAAGTCTGCATCAAGCACCAATACCCGCAAGCCCCGCTTGGCAAGTGCGGCGGCCATATTGGCAGACACAAAAGTTTTTCCCACACCACCCTTGCCGCTGGTAACGGCCACAACTTTCCCCAGTGGCTTCAGCGGCAGTGGAGCAGCGCTGGCAGTAGTTTCAGGAGGATTTAATACGTCCGACATCAATTCACCCTTTGCGCTGCACCGTTGGCATGGTTACCCGGTGGGTCGCCAGCAACACTTTCGATCCAGGCAGGTTCACCCAGAGCGAGATGCCCGAACAACATATTCTTTTCCTCAGCACTGACAAAAATTTCAGGCTGGTGATCCAGGAAGACTCTGTTTCGCCCTTCGCTCTTGGCACGGTAGAGTTGAATGTCTGCACGTTCGGTCCACAGCGATCCAGTAGAACGGACCCATTCGGGCGCGTATGCGCCCCCCACGCTGACGGTGATGCGAATCGTCGATCCTACTGATATTGAAACAGGCATGTCCTGTATGGTCATGCGGATACGTTCGGCAACGGTTTCACCGAAATACGCATGGCAATTGGGCAAAATCACCGCGAACTCTTCCCCTCCAAAGCGCGCTACAGTGTCCATAGGACGCACGCATTTGGCCAATGCCCGTGCAACCGCTTGCAAAACTTGATCACCCGCCTGGTGACCATAGGTGTCGTTGACCTTCTTGAAATGGTCAATGTCGACCATTAACAAAAGAGCCGGGTCACCCGACCGGGCGACCATATCAATGGTGCGGTCAAGAACCGCATGAAAGTGACGGCGATTGGAGAGTCCAGTCAGAGCGTCTTTAAGCGACAACTCGCACAGTCCGTCGATAACGCATTGCAGATAGGTAGTCGCGGACTCTTCAATTGCAGGCAATGCGAGTGTGGAGTCCCTGCCTAGCAGAGCGCGTGCGTCATCCAATCGCAAATGCTGCAATTCAACCATTGAGCCTGAAGTTTGAGATGCCACAGTAGTAAAAATCAGTATTCAGTAAAGTCTAACAGGAACAAAACTCGTCTTGGACTAAAAACAAGGGCGCAGTTGCGTATCTGTTGCGGGTTTATCCACTCCTGCTGGAAAGTCCTTGTGGCAATGACCATACGTGTTTCTAAGCTGCAATGCCTCGGTTCGCACAAATAGAGCAATTGGGATTGCGTGGCATGCGCACTTCGGTCCACTCCATGGCTCTGCCATCGAGCATCAGCAACCTGCCGGCCAGGGAGCGTCCGACACCGGCTAGCAACTTGAGGGCTTCGGCCGCTTGCATGCTACCAATGATGCCTACCAGAGGTGAAAACACACCCATAGTTGAACAGCGCGTCTCCTCAAAGGTGGCGGAAGGGGGGAAGGCACAGGCGTAACAAGGGCTGTTCACATCGCGTGGGTCGTAGACACTGATCTGTCCGTCAAACTGTATCGCAGCACCTGATACGAGCGGCTTGCTGTGGAAAACACATGCTGCATTGACTGCGTGACGCGTAGTGAAGTTGTCACAACAATCGATCACCACGTCTGCCTGTGGTACCCAATGGTCGAGCAGTGCTGCATCTGCGCGCAGGTACAGCGCATTGACAGTCACCTGGTCATTGAGTCGTAGTACCGTCTGCTGCGCTGATTGCACCTTGGGTTTTCCCACACTGGCACGGTTGTGGGCAATCTGCCTCTGAAGATTGGTCAGGTCCACCGTATCGTGGTCTACCAATGTGAGACGTCCGATACCCGCAGCTGCCAGGTACATTGCCACAGGGGACCCCAGGCCACCTGCGCCGATCACCAAAGCATGTCCCCGCAGAATGCGTTCCTGGCCCTCTATGCCAATGTCATCCAGCAGGATATGGCGTGAGTAGCGCAACAACGCGTCGTCTTGCATGTGGGCGCTATCAGTTGTCTTTTTTCTCTTCCTTGCGCTCAACCAAGGTCTTGCTTACCAGCACTGGTTTACCCTTGAGCTGGTTGAGTGCCTGCGTAAGCTGGAAGTCTTTCTCAGACCCGAACTCAGGGGCGCGTCGTTCCGCAGGCGTTTTCCGAGATTCTTCTTCCAGACGCTTGATGGCTTCTTCGCGGGCTCTTTCACGGTTCTGGTCTTTGACTTCCGCTCCCTGGCCACTGCCCAAATGCTTTTCCAGATCTGCTTCACGCATGCGCAAGGCCGCAAAGGGACTGCCCTGTTCTGTTTCGTCCACCATGATGTCAGGCACTACACCCTTGGCCTGGATGGATTTGCCACTGGGTGTGTAGTAGCGTGAGGTGGTAATTTTCAGCCCGGTTTCAGCGCCCAGGGGGCGGAATGTCTGCACTGAACCTTTGCCAAAAGTCTGGCTACCCATGATGGTTGCGCGCTTATGGTCCTGCAGGGCACCCGCCACGATCTCACTTGCGGAGGCAGAGCCTTCGTTGACAAGAACGATCAAGGGCACGTTTTTGAGTCCACTTGGCAATGTTTTCAGTGGGTCTGCCCCGTTTCGGCTCAAATAATCACGTGGCGTCGCCTTGAAAATCTGCTTGCTGTCAGGTGTCTGACCATTGGTAGACACTACGGTAACGTTCTCCGGCAAAAAGCTGGCAGAAATAGCCACCGCCGCATTGAGCAGGCCTCCAGGATCGTTGCGCAAGTCGAGTACGAGTCCCTTGATTTTTGGGTCCTGCTTGTAAATTTCGTCCACTTTTTTGGCGAAATCGTCAACCGTGCGCTCCTGGAACTGGCTGACACGAATCCATCCATAACCAGGCTCTATCAATTTGCCGCGGACGGACTGCTGCTTGATTTCTTCCCGAATGATGGTTACCGGGAAGGTGCGGTTCTCGTCCTTGCGGAAGATCGTCAGCAGCACTTTCGTGGCTGGTTCACCCCGCATGCGTTTGACGGCCTCGTTGAGGCTGAGTCCTTTGACAGCGGTCTCATCGATTTTTGTAATCAGATCGTTGGGTTTTAGGCCGGCGCGAAAAGCGGGAGAACCCTCAATGGGAGATACCACCTTGACCAATCCGTCTTCCTGGGTGATTTCAATGCCAACGCCAACAAACTTGCCCGAAGTGCCTTCCTTGAATTCCTTGAAGGATTTCTTGTCGAAATACTGCGAATGGGGATCCAGGCTGGAGACCATGCCCGAGATAGCATCGGTAATGAGCTTTTTCTCATCAACTGGCTCAACATAGTCGCTTTTCACCATGCCAAACACTGCGGCGAGTTGTTGCAATTCTTCCAGCGGAAGCGGCGACAGCGTGCCGCGTGCCACGGTTTGCAGAGACACCGTGGTGAGCGCCCCGGCTACAACACCTAAAGCAACCCAGCCAGTAATTTTTAGTTTGTGACCCATAAGTATTCCTGTACCGCTTCAATATACACCTTGGAGGCGATCGCACGTTGGCGGTTCCCTCGCAAAGCCCTATTTGGGGTCATTTCCGACAATTGCGACCTGCAATTGTCGACATTTACTCAAGCTTTACCCTGCGCTGCCACCGCCGCTGCGGCCTTGGCAGCGGCATCTGCATCACCCAGATAGTAGTGGCGGATGGGTCTCAGGTCCGCATCGAGCTCATAGACCAGTGGAATTCCGTTGGGTATGTTGAGCCCAACGATGTCATCGTCAGAAATGTTGTCCAGGTATTTGACCAGGGCGCGGATGGAATTGCCATGGGCCGCCACCACGATGCGCTTCCCAGCCTTAATGGCAGGTGCCATGGACTCGGTCCAGAAAGGCATAACCCGAGCGACGGTGTCTTTCAGACATTCGGTCAGAGGAATTTGTTCGGGCAACAGCTTGGCGTAGCGGGGGTCGCTGCGTTCACTACGGGGGTCTGTAGCCTCCAAAGCCGGAGGAGGGGTGTCGTAGCTGCGACGCCAGATCAGTACCTGAGCATCGCCATATTGCTTGGCCATGTCAGCCTTGTTCAGACCTTGCAGGGAGCCGTAGTGACGTTCATTAAGCCGCCAGGAGTGGACCACCGGCAGCCAGGTGCGGTCCATTTCGTCCAGACAATGCCACAGGGTGCGCGTGGCGCGTTTAAGGACACTGGTGTAGGCGACGTCAAACTCGTAGTTCTCTGCCTTGAGCAGGCGACCTGCATTTTTGGCTTGCTCCAGGCCGGTAGATGTCAAATCCACGTCGGTCCAGCCAGTGAATCGGTTTTCGAGGTTCCAGGTGGATTCGCCGTGGCGAATGAGGACAAGTTTGTGCATGTTGAGGTCAGAAAAGCAGGGTTAAGCCCGACATTCTAAAATGTCGGGCTTAACGTGGACCAACGGTCCCGCAACCATCAAGGAATCAAGTGAAATTTATCGTCGACAACTGGATGCTTATTTCCATTGCCATCGCCTCAGGAGGTTTGCTGCTGTGGCCTGTGCTGCAGGGTGCTGCCAGCAAGGGTCTGGACCCTGCAGCTGCAGTGCAAATGATCAATCGGGAAAAAGCAGTGGTCATCGACGTGTGCGAGCCCAATGAGCATGCTGCCGGCCACATCGTGGGCTCCAAGAATATTCCTCTGGGTCAGCTGGAATCCAAACTGGCGGGCGTTGTGAAAAACAAGGCACTCCCTCTAATTTTGGTGTGCCAATCCGGCGCGCGCTCCGGGCGTGCTGTGGCAATTGCCCAGAAATTAGGCTACGAAAAAGTGCAGTCGCTGGGTGGTGGGATCGGTGCCTGGAAGAGCGCCAATTTGCCAGTTGAAAAAGGATAGATCCATGCAAACCGTCAAGATGTACACCACGGCAGTCTGCCCCTATTGTGTTCAGGCCAAGCGCGTGCTTAAAGCCCGCGGGGTTGATCAGATAGAAGAAATCCGCATCGATACCAACCCCGACGAGCGCAGCAAGATGATGGAACTTACCGGGCGGCGCACCGTACCCCAAATTTTCATCGGCACCACCCACGTAGGCGGTTGCGACGATTTGATGGCCCTTGACAGTCGGGGCGGTCTCGTTCCGATGCTCAACGCAGCCTGAGATAATCCAAGTTGGAACGTTTGTTTTCGTCAGCCCGCCTGCTTAGTTCGGCGGGCTTTGTTTTACTTTGAAAGAGTGTTGCCATGGCAGACCAAGATCCCGTATTCCAGATTCAGCGCGTGTACCTCAAAGAGGCCTCGCTGGAGCAGCCCAATTCTCCGGCAATTTTGCTAGAACAAGAGCAGCCCGCTGTAGACATTCAGCTGGGTGTGGAAGCAACACCTGTAGCGGAAGGCATATTTGAAGTTTGTGTAACTGCTACTGTGCAGACCAAGATCAAAGACCGCACTGTTTTCCTGGTTGAAGCCAAGCAGGCTGGCATTTTTGAAATTCGTAACCTGCCCCAGGACCAGTTGGGCCAGATCATGGGAATTGCCTGCCCACAAATCGTTTACCCCTATTTGCGTGGAAATGTCGCCGATCTGATCCAGCGTGGAGGCTTCCCGCCGGTGCATCTTCAGGAAATTAATTTCCAGGCCATGTACGAGCAGCAGCAGGTGGAAGCCGCGGGCGCGCCAAGCGGAACCCTGCCCCAGTAAAGTCACTGCAAAATTAGGCCTCTAGCCCTTGAATATATTTCGTAGGCAGCTATGAAAATTATAGTGCTTGGCGCAGGGGCCTGGGGTACCGCGCTGGCCATTAGTGCAGCCCATAACCCGCAGCGTCACGAAGTGACCCTGTGGGGGCGCAGTGTCCAACAGATGCAGTACATGCAGCAACAGCATGAGAACGCTGCCTATCTGCCTGGCATCGCGCTACCAGACGGTCTCAAGCTGAATTCGCAGGCTTTGCCCGAATTGGTTTCCCAACTTCAAAGGTATGACCTGGTTGTTTTGGGCTCTCCCATGTCGGGGCTGCGGGGGCTGCTGACCCATCTCCAAAATTGCTCCGCTCCGGTGGCATGGTTGTGTAAGGGGTTCGAGGCTGCGGTTCAGGAAAGCTCGTATGGCCTTTTGGGGCATGAAGTACAGGGCCAAGTTGCGTCACATCTACGCACCGGTGTACTGAGCGGGCCCAGTTTTGCCCAGGAAGTGGCCCTGGGTAAGCCGACGGCTCTGGTGGCTGCCAGCGCTGATGGCGTCGTACGCGATGCGTTGGTGCAAGCTTTTCATGGCCCGACCCTGCGTGTGTATGCCAATGATGATGTCGTGGGCGTGGAGGTTGGCGGTGCGGTGAAAAACGTGCTGGCCATCGCCACCGGTTTGTGCGATGGGCTCCAGTTAGGGCTCAATGCCCGTGCGGCGCTCATTACACGCGGCTTGTCCGAGATCATGCGTCTGGGGCTGGCCCTGGGTGCGCGCGCCGAGACCTTTATGGGTTTGAGCGGGCTCGGAGATCTGGTATTGACCGCCACCGGGGATTTGTCTCGTAACAGGCGGGTTGGATTGGCCTTGGCGCAAGGTAAAACTTTGCAGCAAGCCGTCAATGAACTGGGCCATGTGGCCGAAGGTGTTTACTGCGCACGCACCGTGGTGCAGCGAGCCAAGTCGCTAGGCATTGACATGCCTATTTCCCAGTGCGTTGTGGAGTTGCTCGATGGTCGCTTGCAACCCGCGCAGGCGGTCGCCGCACTGATGGGCCGCGGGCCCGCCGCCGAGGTTCACGGCACGGCGTTTTAACCGGCTTGAACCCGCGCGGCGATGTGGGACATGGCTTCTTCGACCTGATCCACCAGAATCAGACACAGTTCACCGTCCTGCAGTTTGTCCATAGCGGTGTCTATGGCCAAAAATTCCCCAAAAATTTCAACAGAGCTCGTTGTACGGCTCGCATGTGCCAAGCCCTCTCGCAGCAGGGCAATCACCTCGCCGTCTTTGCGTCCACGCTGACATTGGTCTTCAAACAGGATGACCTCATCAAAGGCTTTGCCCAGAATCTCGGTTTGCTGGCGAATATCCTCATCACGCCGGTCTCCGGCACCGCTGATCACCACGCAGCGGCGCTTGGCGGGCAGTGCCTCCACCGCTTGCACCAGGGCGAGCATGGCATCGGGGTTGTGGCCATAGTCTGCAATGACGGTGGCACCCCGGTACTTGAAAATGTTGAAACGGCCTAGTGCGTTATGGCCGTCGCTGGAAAACGAGGCCAGACCACCGCGAATCACCTGCCAGTCCAACTCCAGAGCCCAGGCCGCAGCCACTGAAGCCATGACGTTGTCCACCTGAAAGCCGATGGCACCGCCCATGGTGATTGGAATCTCTGCCAAGGGGAAAGTTTGTACAAAGTCACCCTTGGCGGCCACTACATTGCCATCCTCCACATACACCACAGCTTGCCCCTGCGCGCGGTGCGTGGCCATCACAGGATGGAACTTGTCAGCGGTAAAGAAGGTAACGGCACCTTTGCACTTGCTGGCCATGCTGGCCACGTTGGGGTCTGCTGCGTTGAGCACCGCTGTGCCCTTGGGCGATACGTTCTGAACAATGACGCGCTTGAGAACAGCAAGTTCATCCACCGTGGTGATGTAATTCAGGCCCAAATGGTCGCCACTGCCCACGTTGGTCACCACTGCTACGTCGCAGCGGTCAAAGGCCAACCCTTCACGCAGCACACCACCGCGTGCTGTTTCCAGAACTGCAGCATCTACGTCAGGGTGCAACAGAACGCTGCGGGCACTTTTGGGCCCACTGCAATCGCCCGTGTCGATGGTGGCTCCACCCACGTACACGCCATCTGTATTGGTCATGCCCACACACAGGCCTTTCGTGGCGAGCAAGTGGGAAATGAGTCTCACGGTAGTGGTTTTGCCATTCGTACCCGTGACAGCCACCACAGGAATGCGCCCAGTCTGGCCTGGTTTGAACATGGTTGAAATAATGGCTTCGCCCACGGCCCGGCCCTTGCCGAACGAGGGTGCCAAATGCATGCGCAATCCGGGTGCCGCGTTCACCTCCACCACGCCACCGCCCTGTTCTTCAAGCGGCCGCAGGATGGTGTCGCACACCACATCCACACCGCAAATGTCCAGTCCGATCATGTGCGCGGCAGCGACCGCGCGCGCTGCGACTTCCGGATGCACGTCATCGGTGACATCGGTGGCCGAACCACCCGTTGAGAGATTGGCGTTGTTGCGCAAATTGACGCGCTGTCCCTTGAGGGGAATCGATTCGGCATCAAAGCCCTGGGAAGCCAGGCAGGCGCGGGCAATATCGTCGAAGCGGATTTTCGTCAGCGAAGTGGAGTGTCCGCTTCCTCGGCGGGGATCCAGATTGACTTGCTCTACCAATTGCGTAATGGTGTGTATTCCGTCGCCCACGACCTTGGGGGGGTCACGTCGGGCTGCGGCCACCAGTTTGTCGCCCACCACCAGCAAACGGAAGTCATTGCCAGGCATGTACCGCTCGACCAAAATGTCGTCGCGAAACTCGCACGCCGCCGCATAGGCTTTGCGCAAATGTTCCTGGTCGGTAATGTTGACGGTAACGCCTTTGCCCTGGTTGCCATCGTTGGGTTTGATCACGACGGGCAGACCGATTTCACAAGCCGCTTTCCAGGCGTCTTCCGCATCTGAAACGGGACGGCCGCCGGGTACAGGAACGCCTGCGGCGGCCAATAATTTCTTGGTGAGTTGCTTGTCCTGTGCGATGGCTTCGGAGATGGCACTGGTCCTGTCCATTTCAGCCGCCTGTATGCGCCGCTGCTGGCTGCCCCAGCCGAAACGTACCATGCTGCCTTCCGTCATTCGGCTAAACGGAATGCCGCGTGCGACGGCCGCATCAACGATCGAACCAGTGCTCGGGCCCAAACGTACGTCTTCATCCAGTTCCTTCAGCTGGGCCAGCGCTCCCGCCAGATCAAAGGCCGTGTTGTCCACGGCAGATTGGCACAGTGCCTGGGCCAGCTCCATAGCTAGTCGACCTACGTCTTCTTCGCTGTACTCCACAACCACCTGGTACACCTGAGGTTCCAGGGTCTGGGTGGTTCGGCTAAAGGTAACCGGGCAGCCCGCCTGTGCCTGCAAGCCCAGGGCAGCAAGTTCGAGCACGTGTGCCATGGGAATGGCATCGTCGTGCCCGGTGGGCTGGAAGGGGCTGATTTCTGGGAAGCGGGCCCTCAGTCGCGCCTCAAATCCGGCAATTTTGTCGATGCAGGATTCAGACTCGGAGCAGGAAACGACCGACTGAATGGCCGTGTGGTGGCTCCACAGATTGGGGCCGCGAAGGGCACGGATGCGGGTGACTTCCATAATAGGCTCAGTAGGGTGTTTTCTTGGGGCTGGACTCAAAAGTGCGAAGCCCTGCAGTGATCAGCTCGACCGGAATGTTCAGTGCCCAGGCAGCGGCAACCGCGGCCATCACCATCTCTGGCTTGGAAGCTTTGGCGGGCTTCAGGCTGGACAGTGGCAACAGCGCCATGTCCTTTACCCCCTGGGCCATCACGATGGTTTCATCGCGCAAAAACACGGCTCGCTCACCGGCGGCGCGGTGGGACTCAATGGCTGGCGCAGTGCCATCGGTGCCAAAAAAAATGACCTTGCCGTCGCACAATTCGGCCATTTCCACAACCTGCGGATCGTCGGCATTGAGCACGGCGGTTCCGCTGGGCAGAACCACATCGACCTGGGTGCGGGTCACTTTGAAGGTCTGTTCGGCATCCAGAATGTCAAACTCGGCCAGATCCGCAGTCCAGTTGGCGTCGGTCACGACACCTACGGAGCATTTGTCGTAGGCCAGACCTTCGGCCAGAATAGTCCGACCGGGGTTCTCAAAAACTGCGGCCTGAACGGAACGGTTGATCAGCAGGCGCTGCCCGGCTTCCCAATGGGC
>CAJBMJ010000566.1 GCA_903954045.1 uncultured beta proteobacterium
AACTCCTCGGTTTTGACCAGCAGGTCATAGCCCACTTCAAAGCCAAACTTGTCCGCAATAGGTGCCAGGGCCTTGGCAAAGTTCTGGCGCTCTTCAGCAGTGAGCGTATGGACCGTGACGCCAGCAGCCCGGATCGTCTCCAGAAAAGCGACCTCTCTGCGTGCGGTTTCCTCGCGCTCCCAGGTGGTCAATTCCTGTGCAGCACGCGAGACAATGTCGCGCTGGTCCGGTGACAAGGTTTCAAACGCCCTTTTGCTACCCGCAAAAACATACGCCAGATACGCATGATTGCTCAGCGTCATGTGTTTTTGAACTTCATGAAAGCGCATGGCGACGATTGCGACCAGGGGGTTTTCCTGGCCGTCCACCGCGCCGTCAGCCAAGGCCTTGTAAGTGGCATGAAAGTCAATCGGGATGGCCTGGGCTTGCAGGGATTCAAACTGCTCTGCAATCAGGGGACTCTTCATGGTCCGGATACGCAACTTGGCAAAGTCGTTGGGATTGCGAAGAGGCGTGTTGGCTGTGAACTGCTTGAATCCGTTTTCCCAAAAAGTCAAGCCGACCAGATCTACCGCGGCCAGCTTGGACAGCAGCATGCGACCAGGTTCTCCGTCGAGCATGGCATACAGCTCTTCGCGCCCCGAGAAATAGAAGGGCAAGTCGGCATACTGCATGGCTGGAATGGCCGAACTGAGTTTGGCCGTGGGTATCAAAACCAGGTCCAAACTGCCATTGCGGGCCATCTCCAGCATTTGGTCGTCACTGCCCAACTGCTGGTCAGGATGCACAGAGACCTGGAGTTTTCCGCCACTTCGTTCGTTGACCACCTCCGCAAAACGCATGGCTGCAGCGTGCAGCGCGCTACCAGAAGCAATGTTCAGCCCCAGACGCAGCATCCGAACCTCGGGTTTACGGGCTTGTTCAGCGACCTGACTTTTGGGTTTAACTGGTCCCCCATCCTGCCATTGCAACCAGGCCACGGCGACCACAAGGATCGTCGCAATGGCCACTGCCCACCGAAGCTTCATACTGGCAAACATACAACCCTCCCGGCTGTTGGCACGCAGTTCACGTGCTGCTATTTTGGTCCACGTAGCGCAGAGCGATTTCACGAAACTCGTCAAATCGTTCTTCAAAAATATCCACCAACACCGGATCGAAGTGGCGCCCCCTGTCTTCCAGAATAATGCGCCTGGCTTCTTCGTGGGCAAAGGCAGGCTTGTAGACCCTTCTGGTGGTCAGAGCATCAAACACATCTGCCAAAGCCATCAATCGCGCGGACAGCGGAATGTCTTCTCCCTTCAGTCCATCCGGGTAGCCACTTCCGTCCCATTTTTCATGGTGCCAATGGGCAATATCCATGGCCACATGCAAGAACTCCAACGGCCTGTGATCCGACTCACCGTGCATGGCCCTTTCAATGGAGTTGGCGCCAATCACCGCGTGCTGCTTCATGATCTGCCATTCCTCTTCATTGAGCGTGCCGGGCTTGTTCAAAATGTGGTCGGGAATGCCTACCTTGCCAATGTCGTGCAATGGAGCAGCTTTGACCAGCAGGTCCATCGCGTGCGCCGTCAGCGCTGGCTGAACGTTGCTGCTATCCACGAGCGAGTGCGCCAGCAGGCTGACATAGCCCTGGGTACGCCGGATGTGGTTTCCGGTTTCGTTATCGCGCGTTTCCGCCAGGCTGGCTAGCGCCCGCATGGCCACGTCTTCAACAATGCGGTTGTCCCGAATACGACGCTTCACCTCGATTCCAAGGTCGATGTTGTGCACGCGAAGCGCGTCCTGTGCCTGCTTCAGGTGAATCTGCGTGCGCACACGGGCCAACACGACGGCCGGTTTGATGGGCTTGGCGATGTAGTCAACCGCACCCAACTCGAAGCCCCGCTCCTCATCGCTGGCATCGTCCATGGCAGTCACGAAAATGACCGGGATTTGGCGAGTAGCGGGGTCCTCTTGCAAGCGCTGCAACACCTCATGGCCGTCCATTTCAGGCATCATGACGTCCAACAAAATGAGATCAGGATGGGGGCTGGTAACAGCAGCCTTGAGTGCGCGGGGACCCGAACTTGCAACACGAACCCGGTATTCCTGCTCCAAGAGCCCTCCAAGAACAGTCAAGTTTTCCGGTTGATCATCGACGATCAGTATGGTGTGTCGCATTGGAGCTAGTTTCAGCAATCACTTTGAGAGCGGAAAATTTGATGGTAGTCACACGATACCATGAAGTTTTTTCTCCACTGGAAACTGCCAATGCTCGCTGTCGGCCGTGACGGACGAGACACCCCTCGCCGCTACACTCTAGGTTTTGCATCCTGAACCTCCAAAATGACCTATTGCGTCGCCATCAAACTCAACGCCGGACTGGTGTTTCTCTCTGATTCCCGCACCAACGCAGGGCTGGACCAGATCAGCACGTTTCGCAAGATGATCGTGTACGAGAAACCCAACGACCGCTTCATGGTGCTCCTGTCGGCGGGCAATCTCAGCATTTCGCAATCGGTGCGTGAAATTCTGCAAATAGAAAAACTCAAGGACCATGAAAACGACGAGGGCATCACCATCTGGAATGCCAAAAGCATGTTTGATGCGGCCCGCGTACTGGGCTCGGCCATACGTAGAGTGCAGGAGCGCGACGGCCCAGCCCTGAAAAACTCCGGTGTCGACTTCAATGTATCGCTCATTTTTGGTGGGCAGATTCAAGGCGAAGGCATGCGTCTTTTTCAGGTGTATTCGGCAGGCAACTTTATCGAAGCCACACCGGAAACGCCCTTCTTCCAGGTTGGCGAGTCCAAGTACGGCAAACCCGTGCTCGACAGGGTGATCAATCCTCTGACGCCACTCGACGAAGCTGCCAAATGCGCTCTGGTGTCCATGGACTCCACCCTTAAATCCAATCTTTCCGTTGGGTTGCCACTGGATATGGTGATTTACGAGGCCAACACCTTTCACACCGACAAGGTGGTGTGCATTGACGAGAACAACCCCTATTTCAAGATGCTGCACAACAGCTGGGGGCAAAAGCTGCGTGAAGTGTTCGACAGCATTGAAGACCCCGCCTGGAACGGCGGCTTTACCGAGGTACCGCTGCTGGTTCCGGCTGGTAGAAGCTTGCCCATCAAGAAAATTTCCACCCCGAACGAGAAACTGATTTGAACCATGACGGGACTTGCATGATCGTCTTCTCCCATGCCAACAGTTTTCCCGCCAGCACCTACAAAGTGCTGTTCAAAAATCTGCGCTCGCGCGGCTTTGCGGTCAAGGCCATCGAAAAGTACGGCCATGACCCGCGCTATCCGGTCACCAACAACTGGCCACACGCCGTGCAACAGTTGCTCGACTTCACGCAAGCGCTGGTGGAAAAATCGGGCGAGAAGGTCTGGCTGGTCGGCCACTCCCTGGGCGGGTTTTTGAGTGTCATGGCAGCTGCCAAACGTCCAGACCTGGCCCGGGGCGTTGTGCTGGTGGATTCGCCGCTGTTGGGGGGCTGGCGCTCCAAGGCACTGGGGGTCATGAAGACCACACAATTGGTGGGTTCGGTTTCGCCGGGGGCGGTGAGCTACAAGCGACGCAACAGCTGGCCCAGTCTGGAAGCCGCTCTGGAGTACTTCCAGCACAAAAAGGCATTTTCCAAGTGGGACCCACAGGTGCTGCTGGATTACGTTACCTACGGCACGGTAGAGCAGGACGGCAAGCGGGTTCTGGCCTTTGCGCGCGATATAGAAACCCTGTTCTACAACACGCTGCCAGACAACCTGGACAAGCTGCTGGCCCGCCATCCCTTGAAATGCCCCGTGAGCTTTATCGGAGGCAGCGATTCTGCAGAGATGCAACAGGTGGGCATGACCATGACAGAAAAAATCTGTAAAGGCCGTAGCATGATGCTCAATGGCTCACACCTTTTCCCCATGGAAAAGCCCTTGGCAACGGCCGCAGCCATTGAAGCCGCATTGCGAAACATGACTACCTAGGGGGCCCGATGTCGGAAGACCTGCAAACCCGATACCAGTTACTGGAACAAAAATACCAGGACTTGCAGGCCCAGTACGCGGCTTTGGCACTGAATAACAGCGACGCCATGCAGCGGGTGTTCTATCGGATCGCCGAGCGCGCAACGGCCGGCCTGTCTTTTTTTGATTTTCTGAATTCGCTGCACCAATTGCTGGGCGAATTGATGTACGCCAAAAACTGCTACGTTTGCCTTTACAACGCCGAAAAAAGTACGCTGGATTTTCCCTACT
This sequence comes from uncultured beta proteobacterium, assembly GCA_903954045.1. Lineage (GTDB taxonomy): Bacteria > Pseudomonadota > Gammaproteobacteria > Burkholderiales > Burkholderiaceae_C > Allorhodoferax. The sequence continues at coordinate 4,245 of CAJBMJ010000566.1, forward strand.
ACGTCGA
>CAJBMJ010000567.1 GCA_903954045.1 uncultured beta proteobacterium
GTTGGTGGAGGGAGGTACAGAGGTGGTGCTGCAAGTTGGGCAGTACTCCGCGACCGGAGCCACTCCGACAAGAGAGTTCAACGTTCACTGGAAAAACGGGGGACCTGGTGTTCTCAAAGGTGTGACAAGTCTTCCCGCCGACATGCAGGCCGCCTTGGCGGCCGGGTTGCAGCCCAGCGAAGCCGCGAGGTGAGACCTTCGGGCAAATCGGACACACGCTCAATGCCCTAAATTTACGTTATTGGTCAAAGGCGCCACTTGCAAATGAACATCGTCTATCGCATCACTTATCCGAACGGGAAAATTTATGTCGGCCAAGACAGAACGAACAGTATTAACTACTTCGGCAGTGCGTCTGATGATTTGATTGCCAAGGACTTCAATCCAGAACAGCGTCAAAGCTTTACGGTTACTCGAGATATTCTTTGGCAATCTGAGACTGCATCGCGTGCTGAAGTAACGCGGGTCGAAATCGAGCATATTCTTCGACTTGGGTCTAACGATCCACGTGTTGGCTATAACCAGTCACCGCCGTTTCGGTTTACTTCCGGTGCTTGAAACTGAATCAAAACCTTCCTGCGGAGAGTGGCTCTCTGCTTAACGGTTTTCAAACTCCCTCCTTGCAACGTTCGTAGGCGCGAGACGGCGTGGCGTTTAGCGCAGCGGCATAAAGGAGGAGGCCGAAGGCCGGGGGACAGCCGCGAAGCTGAATGCCATACCGTCCCGCTCCCCTCAGCGCTGCAGAAGGCAGGCGCCACCAAGCCCCCCAAGCGACAATACCGCCATGAAAACCATCCGACTCCGTGCGGGCAAAGAACGCTCGCTCCTGCGCCGCCACCCCTGGATTTTTGAATCAGCTATTGCCAAAGGCGGTGGCGACCGGGGCGAGACAGTGCGGGTAGATTCAGCAGAGGGCCATTTTCTGGGCTGGGCAGCCTTCAGTCCGGATTCGAAAATTCGCGCCCGCGTCTGGAGCTTTGACGAAAAGCAGCGCATAGATGCTAGCTTTTTCATAGCTGCTTGCGCAAGTGCTGTAAGCGCTAGGGCTCGATTTAATATTCAAAGCGATGGCATGCGGCTCATCCACGGGGAGTCCGACGGCCTGCCGGGCCTGATCGTGGACCGCTATGGCGACACCCTGGTCGCGCAGTTCACCTCCGCCGGGGTGGAAAAGTGGAAAGACGTGATTGCCGATGCGCTGCTGGCGGCTACCGGCCTGACCACGCTGTATGAGCGCTCAGACGCCAGCAGCCGTGCGCTGGAAGGTTTGCCCGAAGTCACTGGTTGGCTGCGCGGTGGGGCTGCCCCGGGAGATGCGCCCCCGCCGACCGACCTGGTGCTACAGGAACATGGATGGAAACTGGCGCTCAATATTGCCGAGGGTCACAAAACCGGGTTTTATCTGGACCAGCGCGATAGCCGGAAGAAATTTGCCGATTACGCGGCCCGCCTGAAATTTCAGCGGGTGCTCAATTGTTATTGCTACACCGGCGGCTTTACCGTGGCTGCCCTCGCAGGTGGGGCGGCGCATGTCACGTCCATTGACTCGTCTGGTCCGGCCATTGAGAAAGCCGCCGCGAACGTAGCGCTCAATGGTTTTGATGCCTCGCGGGCCGACTTTATGGACGCCGATGTGAACGCTTCGCTGCGAAAGTTTGCTGAAGCGGGCCGTACTTTTGATGCCATCGTGCTCGATCCGCCCAAATTTGCCCCGACGGTGGCCCACGCAGAGCGCGCTGCACGCGCTTACAAAGACATTAACCGCCTGGCTTTCAAGATTTTGGAGCCCGGTGGAGTGCTGTTCACTTACAGCTGCTCGGGCGGTATCAGTGCCGACCTGTTCCACAAAATTGTGGCTTCTGCCGGCTGCGACGCGGGGGTGGATGGCTATATTTCCGAGCGCATGGGGGGTGCGCCAGACCACCCCATGACCATCAATTTCCCTGAAGGGGAGTACCTCAAGGGTCTGGTGATCCTGCGCAAATAGGGTGTTGCAATAGAACGCTACACTCCACGCTGCTGATTTTTGGGCTCCAACATGTCTTTGATTCCTGCCACCATCCTCACCGGCTTTCTCGGTTCCGGCAAAACCACCCTGCTCAAACGCGTACTGGCCGAAGCCCACGGACAAAAGATTGCCGTGATCGAGAACGAATTTGGCGAGGAAAACATCGACAGCGACATTCTGGTGAGCGACACCAAC
>CAJBMJ010000568.1 GCA_903954045.1 uncultured beta proteobacterium
CCAGGAAGTAGCGCTTGGATGCGTCCCAGCCACCGTCATGCAAGAACTTGGCTGAGCCGATAGTGGTTGTCTTCAGGTTCTCAATGTCAGAGTAGTCAACCAGCAAAATCTGGCCGGTTTCCTTGATGTTGATAACCCACTCGGGCTTGATGAACGAAGCCACGATTGAGGCAACGCGGGGCTCCGGGTGGTACTCGCCATCCACGGTCATGCCGCGGGTGGATACAACCTTGCGAGGCTCCAGTGTGTCGCCATCCATGATGACGTACTGAGGCGGCCAGTAAGAACCTGCCACCACATATTTGTCTTCGTAGCCCTTGAATTTGGACGTGTCAACCGAGCGTGCATCAAAGCCAATTTTGACTTCAGCAACCACGGCTGGTTTTTCCATCCACAGGTCGATCAGCGACAAGCGACCATCACGGCCAATCACGTAAATGTAACGACCGGAGGCAGACAGCCGGGAGATGTGGACTGCGTAGCCGGTCTTTACGATACTGCGAATTTCTTTGGTGTCGCCATCAATCAGCGCCACTTCTCCGGTGTCACGCAAGGTGACCGAGAAGAAGTTCTTCAGGTTGTAGCTGTTCATCTGTTTGGTCGGGCGGTCCTTCACCGCGACGATGACTTTCCAGGAATCCTTTGTTTCCTTGAAGCTGTACTCGGGTGGAATGTCGGGAGTTGTCTGGATGTACTTGGACATCAGGCTGATTTCTTCTTTGGTGAGAATGTCATCAAAGTTCACCATGCCGCCTTCAGTGCCGTAGCCGATGATTTTTTCCAGACGGTTTTGACCCAGCTTGAGGGTGCCGCCTTCCTGCATAGAGCCATCGGGCAATTTCTTGCTCCAGTGCGGTTCCAGATTCTTGCCGGTGGCGCCCTTGCGCAGCACACCATGACAGCCGGCGCAGCGCTCAAAGTAGATTTTCTTGGCGGCCGTTTTTTCGGCAGCAGTCAACGTGGGCTGATTCGCGCTATCTTGGGCGAAAGCCGAAAGCCCCCAAGTGGTCAGCAGTACAGCGGCAACACTTGCTAGTCTCAAATTTTTCATTTCAAAGGTTCCTTGTTGATCGATGCTTGGTACCTGGCACTCTGCTTTGCATAGTGCGTTCGCTGCGGGATTCAGCATGGTTAATGCGAACAGAGGGATGTTCCTGCAAAGGTCTGATCGAAACCTTAATCTGCAACAATTTTGAGATCAGATGTTTCACGTCTGGTGGGGTTATTGCTGAATAATCGCCCCCACAAACGGTTAACAAATGGCAGTTACATGACACGCTTCGCAAACTCGCATCTACTCAAAATTCTTCCCGTGACCGCCGCCGTTGCGGCGTTTTGTCTGTCTATCGGACAAGCCTATGCACAGAAGGCTTCGAACAGCCTCGATGTCGTTGTTGTCAGTGGCTCACGCAATGAGCAATTGCGCGACGATTTGCCACTGGCTATGGATGTTCTGACCGACGGCGATTTCCAAAGTCGACAAATGGGCGATATCAAGGACCTGGTCAAAGACTTGCCAAACGTTTCAGTCAAGCATGCGCCAGCCAGGTTTACCGTGACGGGGGCCAGCAATTCGACCGGACGGGATGGCAATGCGGGGTTCAGTATTCGCGGTCTCGGTGGCAACCGGGTGCTGATGCTGGTGGATGGCACGCGTGCGCCACGCAGTTATGTCAACGGAAACAATGCGTTCGGACGTGACGCCATTTCTCTGGATCTCATCAAACGCGTGGAATTGGTGCGTGGCCCCAGTTCGGTTTTGTATGGATCTGATGGGCTTGCGGGGCTGGTAAATTTCATCACCTATGAGCCGCTGGATTTTTTGACAACCTCTGACAAGGAGCCCAAGTCTATCGGCGGTCGGATTGCGACCCACTGGAGTGGAGACGATGATGGAATCCATGTGGCTGCTTCAGTGGCAGGTCGTGCCAGCGAAAGCGTGCAATGGTTGCTGACGGGCACATCGCGCAAGTCCAATGCGTTGAGCAACCTGGGCGACAGTGACGTTCCCAATATCAACCGGACCAAGCCCAATCCACAGA
>CAJBMJ010000569.1 GCA_903954045.1 uncultured beta proteobacterium
GATTTGGCTTGGCAAAGTGGTCATAGAGTTCTGTCCAGTTGGCCCAGGATTTCAGAACGCCATTGACTTCGAGCGACGTTGCCTGAAGCATGCCCACCAAGCGGCGCAAATCGCTTTCGGCTTCCACCTTTTCGAGCTCGATCGCTTTTTGCTGCGTATCCCAACGAAGCGCAGCCAAGGTCAGCAGAGCGAGAACTGTCAAAGTTCCCAGAAGTACCAGCAGAATCAGTCGTCGAAGACCCATATCCGTTTACACCTCATTGTTTCTGACACTCCCTGGCTTTAGCAAACCTCTCCGCGTAGCGTGTAACTGCGAGTTTCCGTGATTTTTACGTCCACCAGCCGACCTAGCAAGTCGGGTTGACCCGCAAAGTTCACAACCCGATTGCATTCAGTCCGGCCCATGAGTTCGCCGTTATCGCGTTTGGAAGGGCCTTCCACCAGAATGCGCTGTACCGTGCCCAGGCGTTGCTCGCTGATGCGGGTGATGTTGGCGTTGATCGCCGCTTGCAACTCTTGCAGCCGGGCCAGTTTCACTTCATGGGGGGTGCCATCGGCCAAGTTGGCTGCGGGCGTGCCAGGGCGGGGACTGAAGATGAAGCTAAACGAGTTGTCAAAACCCACATCGTCAATCAGCTTCATCATTCTGGCAAAGTCGTCTGCGGTTTCGCCGGGAAAGCCCACAATGAAGTCAGAGCTGATGGACATATCGGGGCGAATGGCGCGCAGCTTGCGGATGGTGCTCTTGTATTCCATGGCGGTGTAGCCGCGCTTCATGGCCATCAGTATCTTGTCGCTGCCGTGCTGCACCGGCAGGTGCAAATGGCTCACCAGCTTGGGAAGCTTATCGTACGCGGCAATCAACGCCGGCGTGAACTCGTTGGGGTGGCTGGTGGTGTAGCGAATCCGCTCTATGCCGGGGATGTCTGCCACGTATTCCAGCAGGGTGGCAAAGTCGGCCATCTCGGCCGTGAGCGAGTTCTCACTGCCAATCATCTTGGCGCGGTAGGCGTTGACGTTCTGGCCCAGCAGGTTCACTTCTTTCACGCCCTGGTCGGCCAGGCCGGCAATTTCCACCAGCACGTCTTCAAACGGGCGGCTCACTTCGTCACCTCGGGTATAGGGCACCACGCAGTAGCTGCAGTACTTGGAGCAGCCTTCCATGATGCTCACAAAGGCCGAAGCGCCGTCTACCTTGGCTGGCGGCAGGTGGTCGAACTTCTCAATCTCGGGGAAGCTGATGTCCACCTGGGGCCTGTTTTGGGCTTTGCGGGCGTTGAGCATCTCGGGCAGACGGTGCAGGGTTTGCGGTCCAAACACCACGTCTACATACGGAGCCCGCTTGATGATCTCGGCGCCTTCCTGACTGGCCACGCAGCCGCCCACGCCAATCTGCACGCCCTTGGCCTTGAGGTGCTTGATGCGGCCCAAGTCCGAGAACACTTTTTCCTGCGCTTTTTCGCGCACGGAGCAGGTGTTGAACAAAATCAGGTCCGCCTGCTCCACATCGTCGGTGGGCTCGTAGCCCTGGGCCGCGCCCAGCACATCAGCCATTTTGTCGGAGTCGTACTCGTTCATCTGGCAGCCGAAGGTTTTGATAAATACTTTTTTGGACATAGGAAAATCTGGGATTTGCTACCAATTGGATAGCTGCTTGCGCAATAAATACAGGGGCTAGAGCCCGAATTCACTAAAAATTGAGTGCTAAATCAGTTTGCCGGCGGCTTGGGCAATTCCTGGGCAGCCTCGGCCTCGGTCAGGATCCACACTTCATGGATCAAGCCCAGTGGCTCGCGCACAAAGTGCACCAGCAGCTTCTGGCCGACCAGCGCGCCCGACATCACCATCATGTTGTTGGGGCCACGAATGCGGGCACCCGGTGACAGCCGTTCTGGCCGGTCGTTGATAAAGAGCTCTGGTGGCTGCACCACCACCATGACTCCGCGCTGTGCTTTGGCCGGAAACGGCCGGGGTGGGGCGTTTTGAGCAAAGGTGGCGGGTGCTAGCGCACACAGCAGCGCACCTACAAGCAGTGATGTGGCCCGTTGTGTGAGGGTGCGTCGATCTGGTGACGCAAGGTAATTGCAGCGGTTCATGGTGTGTATCCAGAGGCTTGCGAAGGGGCTTGAATGCTAACTCAGAAGTTCTCGGTATCCACTTCACTGTTGCCCTGGGCGTTGTAACGGCTGCCAACCACGTTGCCCGAATGGATCAAGATGTCCAGCCTTGCCATAGTGTCGGCGCCAAGGCTGACGTTGGCCGCACCCAGGTCGTCGTGCAAGTGCGCTACGCTGGTGGTACCAGGAATCGGAATGATGTGCGGTGCCTTGTGCAGCAGCCAGGCAATGGCCAACTGGGAAGGTGTGCAGCCCAACTCCTTGGCCAGCGCGCGGTAACCGTCGAGCAGGGCCAGGTTGGAAGCGTAGTTTTCAGGAGAAAAGCGTGGCATGGCACGCCGAATGTCTTTGGCGTCCAGCGTGTTCACGTCTTGCAGATCACCACACAAAAAGCCGCGCGCCACCGGGCTGAAAGCCACAAACGCAATGTCCAGTTCCCTGCAGGTGTCCAGCACTGCAATTTCCGGATTGCGCGTCCACAGCGAATACTCAGTCTGTACTGCGGTGATGGGGTGCACTGCGTGGGCTTTGTGAATGGTGGCGGCAGACACTTCCGAAAGGCCAACGGTCCGTATCTTGCCCGCGCGCACAAGGTCACTCAGCGCGCCCACACTGTCTTCGATAGGTACTTTTTTGTCCCAGCGATGCAGGTAATACAGATCGATCACCTCGGTCTGCAGGCGGCGCAAGCTGTCTTCGCACTGCTGGCGAATGGTCTCTGGTCGGCCGTCAATGACGCGCACCAGTTTGCCGTCGCCTGCCACATCCACGCCACCCATGCCACATTTGCTGGCCAGCGTGTATTTGTGGCGGTGGGGCTTCATCACCTTGCCCACCAGGGTCTCGTTGGCACCAAAGCCGTACAGGGTGGCCGTGTCAAACAGGGTGACACCGGCCTCCAGCGCTTCCAGCAGCACCCGCTCGCCTTGCTCCGCTGACACGGGCGCACCATAGGCATGGCTGAGGTTCATGCAGCCCAGGCCGATGGCGCTGACCTGGAAGGGGCCGAGTTGTCGTTGTTGCATGGGCTTGCTCCGGTAAACAAAAAACCCGCACTAGCGAGTGCCGGTGCGGGTTTTTGGTGATTTGGTGGTCGTAGGTGGATTTGAACCACCGACATCAGCATTATGAATGCACTCGTACTTTATTTTATCAGTGTTGATTGACGTAGGTATAATCTATATAAATCAACAACTTACGAGTATGTAGCTGGATGAATGCACAGCTATCTCGTTGATTGATATTCGCCTAAATAGTGTGAATGTGGCTACATGGTGGCTACATGAGAACAGAGGTAGAAGATGGCACGACCAAGAAAAGACGCAGAAGTCGCCTTGAGTGAAGCGCAGGAACTGACTGCAGGTCTGATTGACCGTCTGACATGCCCGACTGGTAAGCAGCAAGCTTTCATGCGTGACAGCAAAGCGCCGGGGTTACGGGTGAGGGTTACCACTGCTGGCGCTAAGTCGTTTGTGTTTGAAGCCAAGCTGAATAGGAAGACCATACGCCGCACCATTGGTGATGTGAGGTCTTGGACAATCGAAGCTGCCAGAACCGAAGCCCGCCGCATTGCCGTGATGCTGGACACTGGTACCGACCCACGCGAGCTTGAGCGCCAGCAACAGGCCGAAAAGGTTGTGGCAAGTGCTGCCGCTGACTGGGCTGCCAAAGCTGCCGCTCTAACGTTTGGAGAGACGTGGCAAGCCTATGTAGCTGACCGCAAGCCATATTGGGGTGAGTGGCAGTATCAAGACCAGTTGACGCTAGGTGACGCTGGAGGACTGAAGCCCAAAAGGGGAAAGCCAGATACTCTGACGCGAGCTCGACCACTGCACCCCCTCATGGCGATGCGGCTGGTGGACGTTACATCAGAGGTTGTTGAGGATTGGGCCGCTACGGAGGCGACGACACGAAAGAGTGTGTCAAGGCGGGCGCACAGTTGCCTGAAGACGTTCTTTTCATGGTGCATGGAACAAAAGCAGTACAAGCACCTAGTGCCCGCCAATCCAGCCAAGACCAAACGGGCTAAAGAAGTTTTCGGCACACCATCCGTGCGGGCAGACGTTTTGCAGCGTGAGCAATTGGAATCTTGGTTTAACCATGTGCGCCAGATTCCAAACCCCGTTATCAGCGCCTATTTGCAATGTCTGCTGCTTACCGGCGCGAGGCGTGAGGAAATGGCTGCTTTGAAGTGGGAGGATGTGAACTTTCAATGGCGAGGCATGGATTTAAAAGACAAGATAGAGGGTCGCCGCGCTGTTCCATTGACGCCCTATGTCAGAAGCTTGATTGAAGGTCTACCAAGGCGCAATGAATGGGTTTTTTCCAGTGTTCAGGTATTGGCACAGGATGACAAGACCGCACTACGAAGGGTTCGCTATCACGCTAAAAAGGGGCAGGATGCTCCCGTGGGAATCGTCGCTAAACGCAGTGCCTCTGGTCGTCTAGTAGACCCAAGCAACGCACATCGCCGCGCATGCACCGCTGCTGGTTTGGTACTTACCTTGCATGGTCTCCGCCGCTCCTTTGCCAGCTTGTGCGAGTGGCTTGATATTCCCGGTGGTATCAGTGCACAGATTCAAGGCCATGCCCCGCAAGGGGTGAGGGAGCAAAACTACATTCGCCGACCGCTGGACTTGCTTCGCGTTCACCATGAAAAGATTGAAGCGTGGATATTGGAGCAAGCTGGTGTGAAGTTTGATGCCGCTGCTGAGCCCGGCAAGCTACGCGCTGTAACCTGAGAGTTTTTCCACTGGCTATCCAAGCGGCCAATTACCGCTGGCGAAAAGTCGGACATCATCACCAGCAGGCAGTGGAATCAAGTTCCGAGTATCCACTTTGGTATCCAGTAAAAACAGATAAAAAATAGTCAACACTGGTGACAACCAAATACATAGAATCAACAGCAACGAGCCATTTTGAGGCTTGCCAAAGTAGATAGCGCCCGGTTGGCGGCCCAGGATACGCATTACGCGCCCTAGAGCCGCAAAACGGATACGTGAAGTACTTTCAGAAGTTGATAGCGCCCGGCAGAGCGGTTCAGGATACGCACCAAGCGCCCTAGACTGCAATACGGATACGTGAAGCACTTACATCGTGATACCTGAAAGGGTATTGATTGTTTGACGCTGGCGTATCCGTTTTATTTTTTGGATCGCTGGCATTGATGGAGTCCATTCAATGGCCGCTACCACCAGAAGCACGTTCCACTCGCTGGAATCTGAAAATCGCACAACAGTAACCACCAACGCCGCCGTCAACTACTCAGGCCCCGCCCTTGAGGTCAAAGTTGTAACGACAGAAATAGCAACTGGAAAAGCCCTTTCCAAAACATCAAACCCACAGGCAATCAATCCTGCACGTCTAGCAAAGTTGGAAGACAAGCCAACAAAGAAAAGTCAAGTGGCAGGAAACACCGCCAATCAAGCAAGAGCACCGCCAATTGAGAATATCCTGCCATTGGAGCAAGTCACTAACCCGACAGTGCCAACAAACGCAGCAGCCTACTACCTGAACCGTCGCCCACAGACGCTGCGCTTATGGGCTTGCTTTGAGGATGGCCCTATTCGCCCAATACGCATCTATGGCCGTCTTGCGTGGTCTGTCGCTCTCATCCGTGAACTGTTGGGGGTTGCATAAATGAAAACGCCCGACACCAGCAAACCAGTATCGAGCGCCCCGCAACAGCGCAATTTTATCGGCAACTTTCCAAAGCAGCGACACACAGTCATGGCCGAGGTTCTTATGCAGTTGCTGAAGGCGGCCAGATTGTCGGGGATGGACGCGGTATTTGATGCCAGTACCACGCGACTGGCCGTCTTTATACACAGCCTGAAGCGAAAGCATCGATGGGACATAGACCACACCGACGAAGTGATTCCAACCAGTGACGGTCGCGTTACCGAGATAAGGAGATACCACCTGAGCCAGGACGTAATTGATACCGCCATGCAGGCAGGTGGACGCGAGTTCTGCGAAAGCGTGGCAGACGCCAGAGCGAAGCTGCGACAGTCTCCACAGGCTTTGCCAGCAAAGCCTCAGTAAGGGTGGGCAGCACTATGAGTGAACACCACCACGAAGACACCACTTTCAATATCCATAGCGTGAGCCAGTCAAAGCGGCGCAAGCATGGACCATGCTCTCTGTTGACCGCAGCAAAGCACAACAAAAGAGAGCTTGCAGCAGAGCTAAACGGAAAGGGGCGGATTGATATTGACCGCGTGCCACTGAACTACAGCCTTATGGGTGGTGGCAACGCGGTGACCGTTGACTCGATGGCAATGGAACGCATGAAGGAAGTGGGCGTGCGCCGCGAAGATATGAGACATGACCACACCCAGGCGCTGGAAGCGTTGGCCGCTGCACCGCAGGGCGTTGTCGAGGACCTGGAGGCCTATTTCAGGGACTTTGTGGCGTGGTGTGTAAAAAGGTACGGCGCTGAAAACATCCTGAGCGCAGACGTTCACATGGACGAGTCACGGCCTCACTGCCATGTGTTGATTGCGCCAATAGAGGATGGACTGTGGTCGGGCGGAAAGAAAATGATAGGGAGTGCTCGCTTTGGGGAAATTGTCGATTCATTTTGGCAGGAGGTCGGAAGCAAGCACGGAATCAAGCGGCCAGACAAATTGACTGGGCAACGCAAGGCCGCGGCCGCTGCGTTGGTTCTGGAGCACATAGAAAACCACGACAAGGAACTTTTCAAGAGCCCGGCATGGGAAGCTATTCGGAAATCGTTTGAGCGAGACCCGACCGGATACATAACTGCCTATGGGCTAGTGCTACCAGACAAGCCCGAGCAGAAGCAGAGAACATCCACGCAAATTCTCACCAGCAAGGGCAAAGGTCCGAAGCAGGAACCGGTATATCCGAAGAAACGAAAGTCCTATGACTTTCAAAATCAGGATGGTCATGCACCAGTTGCAGTGAAGTCTAAAGACTTTGGCGCTGACAACAGGGGTATTGATGCTACCGCTTCAAAGTCTTATGACTTTCAAAATCAGGTGGAAAACCAGCAAAGTCATATCTGTATGACTTCCAATCTCATAACCAATTCCATCGCATCTGTAGGCAGGGTGTTTGTTGCTGGCACTGGGGATGGTGGACTAGGAGCTAAAGCACGGGAAATACCAGCAATACCTGGGGTTTGGTTTGCCGATGGCGGACAGTTAAAGCAGCGAGATTTGACCAAGGGTGGCGACTTAAACGCGACCCCTTCGAGAATTGACCAAGACGACGATGGCCGGACCGTGGAAAGAGACTGTGACGTGCCAGACTGGGACAGACCAAGGCGGACCAAGCCGGACCGGGCGATGGTTGTCATTGATGACGATGGTGCAATCCGGGAGCGCGACACTCCAGCGAACTGGGAAGACACCGAACCTTTGGACCTGGCAGGCTGGTAGACAGCATGACTATGAACTGTGGCGCAAGGTGTTCGGGCTGCACCACCTTTGACCTGGAGGCCGGATGCCTGAACATGGTCCAGTTCATTGAAGGGCTGGGCACACCATCTGAGCTGACACGAAAGGCCGGGCCGGATGACTTCTGCGACGAACACCAGACGGAACAAGAGGCCAAAAAACTGGACGCGGCCATTGCTTTGTTCTGGCACAGACTCCGATTGGCGAGGCACGGGCCATACCTGAAGCAAGACCAAGACCGGAGTCAAGCATGGGAATAGGCGCGAATCAGGCGCAAAGGATTGGTACGCAGGATATAGGTACACCAAACCAGATAACGCTTTGTTGGTCGTTCTGATGCATTCCAGAGGCATGTTTGCTGGAGCGGTTAGCGACTGGGTTAGCGCCCAGGGCCAGAGATAGGCTCAACTTTGAGCACAGCTACAGACCATTGGCTTGATTCAAAATCGAACCATCGTTATGCGTGGGTTACCAGTTTGGCTACCAGCGAAAGCGGTAATGGTCACTGAAGTCAGCGAGCGTCAATCGGCTGGCGCTCCCCAAAATTGGGCGACAACATCGGGCGACCGACTTCAACAATTCAAGAGTAGCCAGGAAGTAGCCAACACCGTAACGCCGTTCGACCTGCTGCAACAGAATGACAATAAGGCGCAACGGAATAACCACAAAGCGGTTTCTCTGTATGCCTTGTGGCACATGTCAAAATTTGTGATGGCAATGTTGACATTAAGAACCTAGTCTAGCTATGACGACTACCCTAGAACGGTTGAGTTGCCACATGGTTGCCACGAATACCCAGCGCTGCGCAACTGGCCCCGGCCTTTACAAAACACCCCAAATCGCTTAAAATCACACCCGTGCCGAGTTACTTGTTGAATTGCAGGGCACGTTAAAAATACTAGCTAAAGCGACTGAAACCCGCTTTGGAAATTTCGAGATTTTGGTGACTATCAGCCCGGAAGCTCGAGACAGTTGAAGTGGGTTTTTTCATTGGAGATTTGGAGCTGAAATTGAACCTGGTCTGGATTCAGACCGTCGCCGAATTTGACACGACATCTTGCCGGGCGACTCACAAATGCTGGCTAAAGCGCCGGCTCTCCAGAGACCCTGGAAGCCATTGACTCAATGACTTTGGAGAGAACCCATGACAAGCAACCACTTGCACCACCGACAGCCCTGACGCTGCTCCCTGACTAAAGCTTTATCACCGCGACGGTGAGGCCGCGTCCAGATTCTGGACATGGCTTCTTTCGTGTGTCGGTCTACTCACGCCTGCATGTCCACGATGACATGCAGCGTGGGCTGACCTGCGCGCGTACGCGGTGTGTTTTGACTTACTGAACAGGAGTAACCATGTCACACCCACCATTGATTGAATGCCTTTCCACTGACCCTTTGGTCCGGATGTTGGGCAACCAGGCATTTCAGGCCCTCAACGATCGCTACCTGAACCGAGCCCAGCGGATAGCCAGGATTCAGATGCTGCAACGCAGGCTCAAAGGTCACCTGGCCCGCAAGAAAGAGACGGAGCGCAAACGGCAAGACATCAGCGAGAGACAACGGATTGAACTAGCCAGGCTTCTCCAACTGGCGCTTTCGGTACGGTCACAGGAGGCCATCAAGGTATCCAAGCCCGTCCAACCCGCAGTGACAGCCGCCAACGACGGCAACTACCCAAGACGCAATCGCCCGGTTCTCACCCTCAAGCGGGCATGAAGGCCCTTGCAGCCGTCCATCGCAACCACCGAAGGGAATCCACTATGCAACTCATCAATTCCGTCTCAGCGCCTCTCCATTCGCTGAACCCCTACGAACCCAGTATCAAGACCCTGTCTCAGTCCAGTGACGCAGCTGACGATTGCCTTCAGGCCTGTCATGCCCAGCTCCAAACCGAAGCCCCCGGTCTGATACCGTTATTCAGGCTCATGAGCCCGCTCATCACCAGGGTGAACTGGAGAGGTGTGCCAGCCTGCATCGACCCCAGTCAGGTCACGGCTTGGATGCGATGGCATCAGCTGCGGGCCGGAATACGTCCGGCTTTCTGGCGCTTGCTGTGCAAGTCCGATACCCATTGGCTGGAATCCTTCCTGGATTTCTACAATCTCACCGACCAGCATGTGGAATCCGTCGCCATAGACTTGGTCACCATGGCCCAGGCCTTTGGGACAGAGAAACTGGTACCTGCCTGGCTATTGCGCTCTGTTTTGCAGATTGGTGGCAATCCCAACACCCCCTGTACTTTCTACGTCCGCAGGCTCGACGACCTGTTTCCGGTATGCAGGCGACTCGGACATCTCTGGAACCTGGGAAATGTCGCAGACCAGGCTGTATTGAAGGGCCGGTCCATCGAAATCTTCCAGTGGGCCAGTGACCATGCCAAGCAATACATGCCTGCCACCATTCGCAAAGCCAGTCTGGCCTGGTTCATCCGCAAAGTGGATGACTTGGCTGAACGTACCAAGCTCCAGCTCGAAGGAGCCAAACCCTGGAAGACTCCATACAAGTTGCAGGAGCCATTCCAAACTCACCGACTTCCGGACACCTCCATACAAGCAGTGATTCTGTCCACACCCCTGGCGATTTGGGAGGAGGGAAAGACCATGCGCCACTGCGCGCGAATGTACATAGGCCTGTGCCAGATTGGCTACGAACTGATGGTGTCACTGCGCAGCCCCGACCAAAAGACGCCTTTGGCCACTGTGAGCTATGTCCTTGCTTCCGACAAGCTGCATCTCAAGCGCATTGCCGGTTTCGCAAATCAGTTGGTGGACCCGGCGGTCTATGAGGTCGCGAAGGAAGTGGAGGCTGCTCTGCAAGTCCAGCACCTGGCACTGCCTAAGACCAGGAACTCCAAAACCACAACCAGAAAAAACACCCACGCCCACACCCACAACTGCATCGACACCAGCAAGGAGAAAGTATGAACCACCCCATCTTCTATCGACCCGAGATGAATGTTGCGGACCTGTCCTGTGGGTCACCATCAGCCGGAAAACCTGCAGCGTTCATGGAAATGCTACGCAGAAACAGGCTGGCTTCACGGACCAAGACGTTTGAGCCCGTGACCAAGGAAGACCTGTACCTGGTTCACGACAAGGAGTTTGTGGACGGTGTCTTTGACGGAACCATCCTCAATGGATTTGAGAACAATGACCCGCGCGTTGCCCAAGCCTGTCTGTACACGGTGGGAAGCATGGTGGCGGCAGCTCAGTATGCGCACACCAGTTGGACGGCAGTGTGTTCGCCAACCTCGGGGTTTCACCATGCTGGCTACGCAAGGGCTGGAGGCTATTGCACCTTCAACGGGCTGATGGTCGCTGCTGCCAAGTTACTGGAAGGTGACTCCAGACGCAGGGTTGGGATTCTGGACTGCGATATGCACCGCGGTGACGGGACTGAAGACATACTGGCCCACAAGCCGGAGTTGTCCAGGCGGATTTGCCATCTGACTTCGGGTCGCTACTTTTATGAAGGTGAGCGCGCCAGCGACTTCTTTGCGTGGCTACGCAGCTCCATCACATTGCTCAATGCCTTCGGTTGTGATGTGGTGCTTTACCAGGCCGGTGCTGACCAGCACATCAAGGACCCACTTGGAGGTCTGCTGACTTCGGAGGAGATATCCAGGAGGGATCGGATGGTCTTCAACGGGATTCGGGCAGGTGTGGCCTGGAACCTGGCAGGTGGATATCAGACAGTAACTGGAAAGACCGAAGTACAGCGTCTCGCTCCGGTGCTGGATATTCATGTGCAAACGCGGGTTCAGGCGGGTCTGGTGAGTTTGCAGCCTGCCGCTCGTTGAAGTGTTCTTCGGCTCAATCCAGCAACAGCATCAAAATGGGAGTCAGGTCTACTGCTTTGACGGTTACCGTGGCGCTGGCAGTACTGGACCCAAAGGTGTTGGCTCCGGTCACTGAATAGGTAGTCGTTTGGGTCGGGGTTACGGTACAGGTCGGGCCGGTTGAACCTGCGCATGTACCTCCGGTCCAAACATACGACGTGGGTGCTGTCGTACAGGCTGTTGTCAACGTCGATGATTCATTTCGCTTCACGGAGGCTGGTGTAGCGGTCAATGTGCAAACTGGGGTGTTGGTAGACCGCCCAGAGCCGCTGAGACTGACGCTGTGCGGGCTACCTGCTGAGGACGACATCACCATCACACTGCCGGTTCTGGTGCCAGTGGCCGTGGGCGTAAACGTCACATTGATGCTGCATGAACCACTTGTATTTAAGCCGGAACCACAACTGTGCGTGGTAGAAAAGTTCCCACCGGCGGAGATGCTGTATATGATTAGCGAGGCATCGCCTGTGTTGGTGAGAGTAACTGTTTGAGCCGGACTGGTGGTGCCAACGGTTTGGGTCGCAAACGAAAGGTTCCCGGGACTTAGTCCCACTACTGGACCTTGACCCATTCCAGACAGAGACACAACGTGAGGACTGTTGTACGCATTTGTGGTGATGGTCATGGTGCCAGTTCGCGCACCAGTAGCAATTGGGCTGAATGAGAACGAAATCGTGCAGTAGCTACCTACACCCAAGCTGGAGCCACAGCTGTTGGCCGTCGTGGCAAAGTCGCCGGTTACTCCAATACCGGTAACCGCGATCAGGCTGGTGCCGACGTTGGTGAACGTAATTGCGGCCGTGTAGCTAGTGGATCCTACGTTCTGGCTACCGAAGTCATAGCTTGCGCTGCTTAGCGAGCCCGCTGGCCCTGTGCCAGATCCGCTTAAGCCTACAGAGGCCAACAGGCCTGCACTTCCGTTTATGCCAACGCCTCCAGTCAAGTTGCCAACGGCAGAAGGAGCGAACGCGACACTGATGGTGCAACTGGCTCCCGAAGCGAGGCTGCTAGTGCAGGTTGTTGTTTTGCTGAAGTTGCTGCTAATCGCGATACCAGCAATGCTCACCAGGTCGGCACTGGTGTTCGTAAGGGTCAGCGTTTGGGGAGCACTGCTGGTTCCGACCGCTTGTCCTGAAAAAGTCAGATAAGTTGGAGTAATGGAAACAGGACGGGCACTGGGCCCTAGATTCAAACTACCGGCTACAGTTACCGGGCTGTTGCGATCCGTGTTCGTTCCGTCGCCCAACTGTCCATCCGCGTTATTGCCCCAGGTCACCACCGTTCCGTCGGTTTTGAGCGCTACGGTATGCAGACCGGAGCCGGCAGCGGCAGAAACCGCCCGTACCCCGATTAAGCTATTCACAGGTACTGGGCTGTTGCGCTGCGTAGTCGTACCATCACCCAGTCGACCATACAAATTCAGACCCCAATTCAACACTGTGCCGTCGGACTTGAGCGCTGCGGTATAACCGTAGCCAGCAGTCACAGCCACCACCCCATTCAATCCTGTTACAACGACCGGGCTGACGCGGTTCGTAGTTGTACCGTCCCCTAGCTGACCCCAGGCGTTCGAACCCAGGGTCACTAACGTTCCGTCAGATTTGAGCGCTACAGTGTGATTTAAACCAGCGGACACGGCCACGATCCCGCTCAAGCCGCTCACCGCGACAGGGCTGGTGCGATTCGTAGTCGTGCCGTCACCCAACTGCCCACCCAGGTTACTTCCCCAGGACATTGCCGTGCCGTCGGATTTGAGCACTATGGTGTGGTATCCGCCGGCTGCCACTGCCGCGCCCCCGGTCAAGCCGTTTACCGCTACCGGGCTGGAGCGATTCGTAGTCGTACCATCCCCCAACTCACCATTCACGTTATATCCCCAGGACACTACCGTTCCATCGGATTTGAGTGCCACGGTGTGATAGAAGCCGGCTGCCACTGCCACCACCCCAGTTAAGCCGTTCACCGCGACCGGGCTTATGCGCTGCGTGGTCGTTCCGTCACCCAACTGCCCATACCCGTTCCAGCCCCAAGTCACCACTGTTCCATCGGATTTGAGCGCTACTGTGTGACTGTAGCCAGTAGCGACTGCCACCACTCCGGCCAAGCTAGGCACAGCGGCCGGGCTGTTGCGATTTGTGGTTGTGCCGCTCCCCAGTTGACCATGCGCGTTCCAGCCCCAAGTCATCACTATTCCGTCAGATTTGAGTGCTACGGTGTGACTGCCACCAGCAGCCACCATTGGATTAATCAGACGAACACTTATGTTCTGCGTAACTGGCGCAGCCGCGCTGTAGTCGGCATTGCCCGCTTGGCGGGCGGTAACGGTGCATGTGCCTGCGGCGAGTCCTGTCACTGTGGAGCCAGAGACACTGCATATGGTTGGTGTTGCACTGCTGTCAAAGGCCACTGTCAAGCTCGATGTTGCTGTGGCACTGGCTGTGGTAACGCCACCAACTGCAAGGGTGTTGGGTGTGAAGCTGATAGGTCCTATAGTTTGAGAGCCTTGGTTGCCTGTGCCGCTAAGGCTCACGCTGTGCGGGCTACCCGGTGCATCACTCGTAATGGTGATGGTTCCGGTTCTGTTGCCAATGGTCGTGGGTGTGAAAGTCACATTTAACGTGCACGAGCCGCTTGCCAGCAAACTCGCCCCACAGTTATCTGAAACTGCAAAGTCGCCACTGGCAGTGATGCTGGAAATACTTAGGGTAGCGTCGCCACTATTCGTCAGTGCAATGCTTTGAGAAGCGCTTGTAACTCCAACATTATTTGGGTCAAACGTCAGGGGTAGAGAACTTAGCGAAATGCTTGGTGCCGGTACTCTCCCGGTGCCAACCAAATTGATCGATCCGACAATTACCCCATTGCCAACCAATGTTAATGTGCCGCTCCTTATTCCAGTTGCTGTGGGAGCGAAACCAACACTTGCGGTGCAACTTGCTCCCACCGCCAAAGTTTGAGAGCATGTAGTCGATTTTGAATACTCGCTCGTCGGACTAACCAAGGTTAAAGCGATTTGGTTACCGCTCGTATTGGTAAGTGTCGAAGTCAGTTCTGCACTGTTTGTGCCAATATTCTGAGCACCAAATTCCAACGATGTTGGGGTGACACTAATTCCAGAAGTGGTTGACCCTACATTGAAATTACTTGCAACAGTTTGCGGGTTACTGCTTTGTAATGCCGTCCCATTGCCCAACTGACCCGAGTCATTTCGACCCCAGGAGACCACGGAGCCATCAGCCTTCATGGCAACGCTGTGGTACTGGCCACCTGAAATACCCACGACTCCTGCAACGTCATTTACGGGCACTGGATTCACGCGCTGCGTCGTCGAGTTATCTCCTAACTGGCCGAAGTTGTTGTAACCCCATGCCATTAAGACTCCGTCAGATGAAAGAGCGATGCCGTGGCTGTATCCCGCATTGATCGAAACAACATTACTTAGTCCACTCACCGGAACGGGACTGGTTCTGTCTGTAAGTGTTCCATCGCCTACTTGGCCACGATAGTTGTAGCCCCAGGCAAAAACTGAGCCGTCAGATTTAAGTGCTATGAAATTTGCACCACCTGCACTTACTTGAGTAACACCAGAAATTCCGTTTACCGTGACAGGGCTAGATCGGTTGGTGGTAGTCCCATCACCTAACTGTCCGTAGGCGTTCCCCCCCCATGCAACCAAAGTTCCGTTCATTTTGAGTGCGATGCTACTGTTGCCTTCCGCGGCGGCGGAGATGGACATAACGCCATTGAGGCCAGTAACAGCAACAGGAGTGTTCCGACTCAGGGTAGTACTGTCCCCCAATTGACCGTCATAGTTCCAACCCCAAGAGAATACTGTCCCATCAGAAGTCAATGCCATACTGTGCGAGTAACCTGCAGCAATGGCTACTACCCCGCTGAGCCCATTTACAGGGACCGGCGTATTTCGATTGAGATTCGTTCCATCACCAAGTTGACCATCGGAATTCCAACCCCAGGTCATTACAGTCCCGTCTGACTTTAGGGCTATGCTGTGAAGCTGCCCAGCGGCCACACTAACTACTCCACTCAAGCCGGAAACCGTTACGGGTATATTGCTGTTGCTATTAGTTCCGTCGCCAAGTTGACCCAATCCATTGCCACCCCACGCAGTCACTGAGCCGTCGGATTTGAGCGCAATAGTGTGACTCCCACCTGCGGCAACCATTGGTATGGCCGAAAAGGCTAGGGCTGGACACAGCAGTGCCAGCAAAATAAAGAAACGAGTCGCAAATAACCGCACGAGACCTCCCTGATGAATCTGATAATTTTTATTCTTTCGACAGACATCATCGATTGATGCTATGTAATTTTGGTGAGAGTATATTGGCCCGTCAGCTTTCCAGAGAATTTGAGTCAAGCACAGCTGGGCTAGACAGTTGGCACGGAAGAGCTTTTGGGAAGGCTCCCCGCGCAGTGGGAGCGTGTCCAGACTCGGGGACCAACCCAGCCTAGCTCGCTGGGTTTTTTGTTGGTGGCATGGGGCTGAATTGGTGCAAAACCCTGTACTCGTGGCTACATAGTGGCTACATGAACGACCAAGCAGGCATAAACAAAAAAGCCCGCTATCAATAAGGTAGCGGGCTTTTCAATGCCCATAAGGGCTTTGACTGGTGGTCGTAGGTGGATTTGAACCACCGACATCAGCATTATGAATGCTGCGCTCTAACCAACTGAGCTATACGACCGAAAGAGCAGCATTATAGCGACTTCAAATCGCTTCCCTGCTGGCCCAAACGAATTACTGGTGTTTGAAGTTGGCCGGACGTTTGTTGACAAAGGCGTCCATGCCTTCCTTCTGGTCGGCGGTGGCAAACAGGGCGTGGAACATGCGGCGCTCGAACATCAGGCCGTCGGACAGGCCGCCCTCAAAAGCGCGGTTGACGGTTTCTTTGGCCGCCATCGTAGCGATCTGGGAGAAGCCGCAAATCATCAGCGCGGCGCCCAGCACTTCGTCCATCAGTTTGTCCAGCGGCACCACACGGCTGACCAGGCCCGCGCGCTCGGCTTCGGTGGCGTCCATCATCCGACCCGTGAGCGACATGTCCATGGCCTTTGCCTTGCCAATGGCGCGTGGCAAACGCTGGGTGCCGCCTGCGCCGGGAATCACACCGAGCTTGATCTCTGGCTGGCCGAACTTGGCGTTGTCGGCGGCGATGATGAAGTCGCACATCATGGCCAGCTCGCAGCCACCGCCCAGCGCAAAGCCGCTGACGGCCGCAATCACCGGTTTGCGGATGCTGCGGATCTGTTCCCAATTACGGGTGATGTAGTCGCCGCGGTAGACCTCGGCAAAGCTGTAGCCGGCCATGGCGCCAATGTCGGCGCCGGCAGCAAAGGCTTTTTCGCTGCCGGTGATGACCATGCAGCCAATCGCCGGGTCAGCGTCAAAAGCTTTTAGTGCCTGGCCCAGCTCGTCCATCAGCGCGTCGTTCAGGGCGTTGAGCTGCTTGGGGCGGTTCAGCGTGACGATGCCGACCTTGTCGGCCTCGGTGCGGATGGTGATCAGTTCGTAGCTCATGGCGATTCCCAGGGTGGCAATGCCGAGACTATAACGACGTAAACCATTGTCTGGCTGGTGTGCTTAGATGCGCTTGCCAAGGCGCACGGGCCCGGGCGATGGCGCTTCACTGGGGCGATCGGTGCGGGGCACCGACTACCCTGCGATGC
>CAJBMJ010000570.1 GCA_903954045.1 uncultured beta proteobacterium
AGTGAGCGGCCGTCGTGGTGAAATTGGTAGACACGCTATCTTGAGGGGGTAGTGGCGAAAGCTGTGCGAGTTCGAGTCTCGCCGACGGCACCATCAAATACTGTCAGTCTCGGTCAAGCTGGGATTGGTATAAACGGTGATGAGAATCTCAAGATGAACCTCGATCAATATTTACCCGTACTCATGTTCATCTTGGTCGGTGTCGGTATCGGCATCGTTCCACAGGTCATTGGCTACATCCTCGGCCCCAATCGGCCCGATCCAGCGAAAAATTCCCCTTATGAGTGCGGCTTTGAGGCCTTCGAAGACGCGCGCATGAAGTTTGATGTGCGCTATTACCTCGTGGCTATTCTGTTTATTCTGTTCGACCTGGAAACTGCGTTTTTATTCCCCTGGGCGGTGAGTCTCAAGGAGCTGGGTACTTTTGGTTTTGTGGTCGGTCTTGAATTCATCACGATACTGACCATTGGCTTTGTGTATATGTGGAAAAAAGGCGCCCTGGATTGGGAGTAAAGCAATGATTGAAGGTGTACTGAAAGAAGGCTTTGTTACCACCAGTTACGACTCGGTGATGAACTGGGCCAAAACGGGTTCTATCTGGCCCATGACGTTTGGCTTGGCTTGCTGTGCGGTCGAAATGATGCACGCTGCGTGCGCGCGTTATGACATCAGCCGGTTCGGTGCCGAGGTGTTTCGGGCCAGTCCACGTCAGTCCGATCTGATGATTGTGGCTGGAACCTTGACCAACAAAATGGCTCCGGCGTTCCGCAAGGTATATGACCAGATGTCTGAGCCTCGCTGGGTGATCAGCATGGGGTCCTGCGCAAATGGTGGTGGTTATTACCACTACAGTTACTCAGTAGTCCGCGGCTGTGATCGTATCGTGCCAGTGGATGTTTACGTGCCAGGTTGTCCTCCGACAGCAGAGGCCCTGCTGTACGGCATTTTGCAGTTGCAGCTGAAGATTCGCCGCACTGAAACCATTGCTCGGGCCTGAGGACTGACATGACTGTATATCGCGTTCGCCCCGAATCGACCCAGGCAGCCGTTGTGGCGGCTTTGGGGGACAAAGTGAAACATATTTCAGTGGCCCTGGATGAGGTCACTGTGCAGGTTGAACCTGAAAATTATCTTGCGGCTGCAACGGCATTGCGAGATGCAGCCGGATGCCAGTTCGAGCAGTTGATCGACCTGTGTGGTGTGGACTACTCTGAATACTTGGCTGGGTCTCCTGGTGGTCAGCGATATGCTGTCGTCATCCATTTGCTCTCCGTCAGTTTGAACCAGCGTTTGCGTCTCAAGGTCTTCGCTTCTGACGATGACTTGCCGATACTCCCTTCTGTCACCGAGCTCTGGAATTCAGCCAACTGGTTTGAGCGCGAGGCGTTCGACTTGTATGGTATTGTTTTTGATGGGCACAATGATTTGCGCCGCATCCTTACCGACTACGGTTTTATCGGTCATCCATTTCGCAAAGATTTTCCAATGACCGGGCATGTGGAAATGCGGTTTGATGCGGAACAGGCGCGCGTGGTGTATCAACCGGTCACGGTGGAGATACGTGAAATCACTCCTCGCATCATTCGGGAAGAAAGTTACGGAGGCCTGCAGTAAGCAGAGATTTGCATGGCTGAAATCAAGAATTACACGCTCAACTTTGGACCCCAGCACCCGGCGGCGCACGGCGTGCTGAGGTTGGTGCTTGAGCTGGATGGTGAAGTAATCCAGCGTGCTGATCCGCACATCGGTCTGCTGCACCGGGCTACAGAAAAGCTGGCTGAGAGCAAAACCTATATTCAGGCATTGCCTTACATGGACCGTCTGGACTATGTGTCCATGATGAGTAACGAGCACGCCTACTGTTTGGCGGTGGAAAAACTGCTGGGTATTGAAGTGCCGATTCGGGCGCAGTACATCCGGGTGATGTTCGCTGAAATTACCCGCTTGCTCAATCATCTTATGTGGCTCGGGTCACATGGCAATGACTGTGGCAGCTCCACTATTCTGATTTATACCTTCCGCGAGCGTGAAGATCTGTTCGATATGTATGAGGCGGCAAGTGGAGCGCGCATGCACGCAGCCTACTTCCGTCCGGGTGGCGTTTACCGGGACTTGCCGGACACCATGCCTCAGTACAAAGCCAGCAAGGTGCGTAATGCCAAAGGCGTTGAAGAGCTCAACAAGAATCGCCAGGGTTCCTTACTCGACTTTATCGAAGATTTCACGCAACGTTTCCCTGTCTGCATGGACGAGTACCACACCTTGCTCACAGAGAACCGGATCTGGAAGCAGCGTACGGTCAATATCGGGATTGTGACGCCGGAGCGTGCTCTCAACATGGGTTTCACGGGTCCGATGTTGCGTGGTTCGGGCATTGCCTGGGACCTTCGCAAGAAGCAGCCCTATGACGTTTACGACAAGCTGGATTTCGACATTCCCGTAGGCAAGACAGGTGACGTCTATGACCGATACCTGGTCCGGATGGAAGAAATGAAACAGTCCAATCACATCATCAAGCAGTGTGTGGACTGGCTCAAGGCCAATCCCGGGCCGGTCATTACCGATAACCACAAGGTTGCACCTCCTTCCCGTGAGTCGATGAAGACCAACATGGAAGGTCTGATTCACCACTTCAAGTTATTCACTGAAGGCTTCCATGTTCCAGAGGGTGAAGCTTATGCTGGGGTGGAGCATCCCAAAGGCGAGTTCGGCATTTACATTGTGAGTGATGGAGCCAATAAGCCTTATCGATTGAAAATTCGTCCCCCAGGGTATGTGCATTTGGCCGGTTTGAATGAAATGGCCAAAGGTCACATGATTGCTGACGCGGTGTCCATCATCGGCACCATGGATATTGTTTTTGGAGAGATTGATCGATGATCTCTGATGCAACCAAAGTGCGCTTCGCCAAAGAAGTAGCCAAATACCCCTCAGATCAAAAACAGTCGGCTGTGATGGCGTGCCTGGCCATCGTTCAGCAGGAACAAGGATACGTGAGCGCTGATAGCGAGAGGGTGATTGCAGATTACCTGGGCATGGCGCCCATGGCAGTCCATGAAGTCACGTCCTTTTACAACATGTACAACCAACGCCCTGTTGGAAAATTCAAACTCAATGTTTGCACGAATTTGCCTTGCCAGTTGCGTGATGGACAAAAGGCCTTGCACCACCTGGAAAAGAAACTTGGCATCACGATGGGTGAAACCACTTCAGATGGGCTGTTTACATTGCAACAAAGTGAATGCCTGGGTGCCTGTGCCGATTCGCCTGTCATGCTGGTCAATGACCGCTCCATGTGCAGTTTTATGAGCAATGACAAACTGGATCAGTTGGTGGACGGTATTCGTTCTGCGGAGGGCAAGGTATGAATGCGCAGGACATCATTAGCCAGTTCGCCTCCAAAGGTCTGGAAACCTGTTTCCACGACCGCCACATCAATCCGCAAATCTATGCGGACCTGAACGGCAGCAATTGGAGCCTCAGGGACTACGAGGCCCGTGGTGGCTACCAGGCCTTGCGGAAAATCTTGGGCAAAGACGGTGGCGAAGGCTTGACGCAAGATCAGGTGATTGCAACCGTCAAGGAGTCGGGTCTGCGCGGACGTGGCGGGGCAGGATTTCCTACGGGGCTGAAGTGGAGCTTTATGCCTCGCCAGTTTCCTGGTCAAAAGTACCTTGTTTGCAACTCCGATGAGGGGGAGCCAGGAACCTGTAAAGACCGGGACATTTTGCAGTTCAATCCGCACATCGTGATTGAAGGCATGGCCATAGCTGCCTACGCTATGGGAATCAGTGTGGGTTACAACTATATCCATGGCGAGATATTTGAATCCTATGATCGGTTTGAATCTGCTCTGGAAGAGGCGCGTGCTGCCGGATTCCTCGGTGCAAATATCCTGGGTTCAAACTTCAGCTTCCAGTTGCATGCCGCGCATGGCTTTGGTGCCTATATCTGCGGTGAAGAGACGGCCTTGTTGGAGTCGCTGGAAGGCAAGAAAGGCCAACCTAGATTCAAGCCACCGTTTCCAGCGAGCTTTGGCTTGTATGGCAAGCCCACAACGATCAACAACACCGAAACGTTTGCGGCGGTCCCCTGGATCATCCGCAATGGTGGCCAGGCCTATCTGGAATGTGGAAAGCCGAACAATGGCGGAACCAAGATTTATTCCGTTAGCGGCGATGTCGAGCG
This sequence comes from uncultured beta proteobacterium, assembly GCA_903954045.1. Lineage (GTDB taxonomy): Bacteria > Pseudomonadota > Gammaproteobacteria > Burkholderiales > Burkholderiaceae_C > Allorhodoferax. The sequence continues at coordinate 4,189 of CAJBMJ010000570.1, forward strand.
TCCAGGCAACTATGAAATCCCCATGGGAACGCCGTTCGCCAAGTTGCTAGAACTGGCCGGTGGAGTTCGCACAGGTCGCCAACTCAAAGCAGTGATTCCTGGTGGTTCCTCTTCGCCGGTATTGCCTGCCTCGATCATGATGGAATGCACCATGGATTACGACTCCATCGCCAAAGCGGGCTCCATGCTCGGATCTGGTGCCGTCATTGTTCTGGATGACTCGCGTTGCATGGTTAAGGCGCTACAGCGCCTGTCGTATTTCTATATGCACGAGTCCTGTGGCCAGTGCACTCCTTGTCGCGAGGGTACAGGCTGGCTTTCCCGCATGGTGGACCGCATTGAGACCGGACATGGTCGTCCCAGTGATATGGATTTGTTGGATAACGTGGCCGAGAATATTCAAGGCCGCACCATCTGTGCCCTTGGAGATGCAGCTGCCATGCCTGTGAGGGCCATGATCAAGCATTTCCGCCACGAATTTGAGTACCACGTTGAGCATAAGACCTGCATGGTCCCCGCTTACGTTTGAGCGAACGAGTCAAGCAATGATTGAAATAGAACTCGACGGCAAGAAGGTCGAAATCGCAGAAGGCAGCATGATCATGCATGCTGCAGACAAAGCGGGTACCTATATCCCTCATTTCTGCTATCACAAGAAGCTGAGCATCGCTGCCAACTGCCGCATGTGCTTGGTGGATGTGGAGAAAATGCCTAAGCCCATGCCAGCGTGTGCAACGCCAGTTACGCAAGGGATGATTGTTCGCACCAAGAGCGACAAAGCTATCAAGGCGCAGAAATCGGTCATGGAGTTCCTCCTGATCAACCATCCGCTCGACTGCCCAATTTGCGACCAGGGTGGCGAATGTCAACTGCAGGATTTGGCGGTTGGATATGGTGGTACTACCTCGCGCTACGAAGAAGAAAAACGGGTGGTGTTTCATAAAGACGTTGGACCTCTGATTTCCATGGAGGAAATGACACGCTGCATCCACTGCACGCGCTGTGTCCGTTTTGGCCAGGAAGTGGCCGGAGTTATGGAACTCGGAATGTCGCACCGCGGCGAGCACGCCGAAATCGAGACCTTCATCGGTGAATCGGTGGACTCTGAACTGTCCGGAAACATGATTGACATTTGTCCGGTCGGCGCCCTCACCAGTAAACCATTCCGGTACAGCGCGCGTACTTGGGAACTGTCCCGTCGCAAGTCGGTCAGCCCCCACGACTCTACGGGTGCCAACCTCATCATTCAAGTCAAAAATAACCAGGTGATGCGCGTTGTTCCTTTCGAGAACGAAGCGGTCAATGATTGCTGGATTGCAGATCGGGATCGCTTCTCCTACGAAGCTTTGAATGGAAAAGAACGCCTTACAGCACCCATGCTCAAGCAAGGTGGCGTCTGGAAGAATGTTGATTGGCAAACAGCGTTGGAGTATGTTGCCAACGGGTTGAAACAGATCAAAACCAATCATGGCGCCAGTTCGATTGGTGCTTTGGTTAGTCCGCACAGCACTTTGGAAGAGATCTATCTTGCTGGTGCTCTGATGCGCGGTCTGGGTAGTCAAAATATTGACTACCGTTTGCGCAATGCGGATTTCGTTGCAGGTGCCGGGGCCCGTTATTTAGGTACCTCTATTGCTACTCTTTCGCAGTTGCAGCGCGTGTTGGTGATCGGCTCCAATTTGCGAAAAGACCATCCTCTTTTTGCTCTGAGGATTCGCCATGCGACAAAAATGGGCTGCGCAGTGAATGTGCTCAACGAGGGGCCAGCCGACTGGGCTATGCCTATCGCCAACTCCCTGTTTTCCGGATCGGCGCATTGGCTGCAATCTCTGGCTGACATTGCAGCCTCCATAGCTGTAGAAAAAGGCATTGCCTCTCCTGTCGCTGGAAATGTAAACCCTTCGGCCTTGGCTATTGCGAAGTCCTTGCTGGGTGGCGACCGTAAGGCAGTATTGCTTGGCAATGCTGCGGCACACCATGGTCAGGCGTCTGGCTTGCTGGGCTTGGCGAACTGGATTGCGGATCACACCGGTGCAACCGTTGGCTACCTTACCGAAGCGGCGAATACCGTCGGAGCCCAGTTGGCAGGCGCCCTGCCTGGCGCGGATGGATTGAATGCAGCTCAAATGCTTTCTGGTGAATTGAAGGCGGTTTTCTTGCTCAATAACGAGCCGGTTCATGATTCCGCTGCTGGTGTCGCCGCCGCTCAGAATTTGGACAAGGCAGAGATGGTAGTTACCTTGAGCCCGTTCAAGGCCAACATGGACTTCAGCGATGTGATCCTGCCAATAGCGCCCTTCACTGAGACACCGGGTACCTTTGTCAATGCAGAAGGACGTGTGCAAAGTTTCCATGCTGTGGTTAAGCCACTGGCTGACACCCGACCCGCATGGAAGGTTCTGCGCGTGTTGGCAAATATGCTGGAGCTGCCTGGGTTTGGCTTTGAATCGGCGCAGGATGTGTTGACAAGCATGTACAAAAACAATGGTGGCGTTCCAGAAATGGTTGTGGCGCCGGCTGTGAGCAATGCAGCCAATCTGCCGTTAGACCTTGTCGCTTGCGCGGTTGCACCGGTTGTGGCCAGCATTTACCGGATCGACAGCATTGTGCGTCGTGCATCGTCGCTACAGATGACCGCCGATGCCAAGTTGGGGCGTGCGCCCGTGTCAGCACAGGAGACGCAAGCATGATTGACATGATTTACTCCGGTGGCTTGGGCCTGCTCTCTGCCGGTTGGTGGACGGCAGTCGTTTGGCCTGTCCTGTGGACGCTTATCAAGATCGTGGTGGTCGTATTGCCCCTGATGGGTGCCGTTGCCTATCTAACTTTGTGGGAGCGTAAGTTTCTTGGTTGGATGCAGGTGCGCGTGGGCCCTAACCGGGTAGGGCCTTTAGGTTTGCTCCAACCTATTGCAGATGCATTGAAATTGCTGACCAAGGAGATTCTGGTTCCTGCCGCCGCGAACAAGAGTCTGTTTTTCATTGGCCCGATTCTGACCATCATGCCTGCTATGGCAGCATGGGCTGTTGTTCCTTTTGGCCCCGACATAGCGCTCGCCAACATCAATGCTGGCTTGCTGTTTGTAATGGCCATCACTTCCATGGAAGTCTATGGCGTAGTCATAGCCGGTTGGGCGTCCAATTCCAAATATGCGTTTCTAGGCGCGTTGCGCGCTTCTGCCCAAATGGTGAGCTACGAAATCTCGATGGGTTTCTGCCTCGTCATTGTGCTCATGGTGTCAGGCACCATGAATCTTTCCGAGATCGTACTGTTGCAAGGCAAGGGCTCCTTCGCCGATATGGGCATGTCGTTTCTTTCCTGGAACTGGTTGCCACTGTTGCCAATTTTTGTCGTGTACATCGTTTCCGGTTTGGCAGAAACCAACCGCCACCCTTTCGACGTCGTTGAGGGTGAAGCGGAAATTGTTGCGGGACATATGGTCGAGTATTCCGGTATGTCTTACGCCATGTTTTATCTGGCTGAATACGCCAATATGTGGCTGATTTCCATTCTTGCTTCGACCCTGTTCCTTGGCGGATGGCTGTCGCCAGTATCTGCGCTGGAATGGATTCCGGGTTGGATCTGGTTGGGCATCAAAACGTGTGCTGTAGTGAGTCTGTTTATTTGGGTACGTGCAACTTTCCCTCGCTACCGCTATGACCAGATCATGCGCCTCGGTTGGAAAGTGTTTATTCCTGTAACGCTCTTTTGGCTCGTGGTTGTGGGTTTCTGGATGCAGACTCCCATGAACATCTGGAAGTGAGGGAACTCGTCATGTCTTCAAACACTTCTTCTCCTATGCCTTCTGCGTTTTCCATCAGGGATTTCCTCTACAGCTTCTTGCTGATCGAGCTATTCAAAGGCCTAGCGCTTACGGGGCGCTACCTGTTCCGTCGCAAGGTGACGGTACAGTTTCCAGAGGAAAAAACGCCGCTTTCGCCACGTTTTCGTGGCTTGCATGCACTTCGTCGTTACGAAAATGGGGAAGAACGCTGCATCGCCTGCAAGTTGTGCGAGGCGGTTTGCCCTGCAATGGCAATTACCATTGAGTCGGACGTCCGTGCTGATGGCTCGCGTCGCACCACGCGCTATGACATAGACCTAACGAAATGCATTTTCTGCGGTTTTTGCGAAGAGAGTTGCCCAGTCGATTCGATTGTGGAAACACACATTCTTGAGTACCACGGTGAAAAGAGGGGCGACCTGTATTTCACTAAAGAGATGCTGCTTGCTGTCGGTGATCGCTACGAGAGTGAAATCGCTGCCAACAAGCAGGCAGATGCAAAGTACCGCTGATCCGTCGCAAGAAAGAACCTGAATTATGAGTGTTACGACTGGTCTGTTTTATATTTTCTCGGTGGTTATGCTGGTCGCTGCGTTTCGTGTGATTACCGCACGTAACCCAGTCCATGCAGTGCTGTTTTTGGTGCTGACTTTCTTTCAGGCCGCTTTGATCTGGATGCTGCTCAAGGCGGAGTTTCTTTCGATTGTTCTGGTCCTGGTCTACGTGGGTGCGGTCATGGTGCTGTTCCTTTTCGTGGTCATGATGATGGATATCAATGTGGAAAGCCTGCGACTTGGATTCTGGAAGCACTTTCCTTTGGCAGCCGTTGTCGGGGTAGTTATCGCACTTGAAATGTCTGCCGTGCTGATGGGCGGATTCAGGGTAGTTGATGAGCCGCAAGTGACCAGCGCTGTGGCGGGTGCATCCAATACGAAGGAACTTGGCAAGTTGCTCTATACCCAATACCTTTACCCCATTGAAGTTGCCGCCGCGATTTTGTTGGTGGCCATGATTGCTGCCATTGCCCTGACCTTACGTGCACGCAAGGACAGCAAATATGTCAGCCCAGGCGATCAGGTTCGCGTCAGGTCGCGCGACCGTATGGTTGTGGTCAAAATGGATGCCACCCGTGAGGCCCTTGAGCCGGTTTCGACGGGTGCGCAAGCGGAGACAAAAGTATGACTTTGACACTTGGACACTTCCTCTCGCTAGGCGGCATGCTGTTTGCTCTGTCGGTTGTCGGGATTTTTTTGAACCGAAAGAACCTGATTGTCCTTTTGATGGCAATTGAGCTCATGCTCCTGGCCGTCAATACCAACTTCGTTGCTTTCTCTCACTATCTGAACGACATGCACGGGCAGATATTTGTGTTTTTTATCCTGACTGTCGCTGCTGCGGAAGCGGCCATAGGTTTGGCTATTTTGGTGCTGTTGTTCCGTAATAAGTCCAGCATCCATGTAGACGAACTCAACACGCTCAAGGGTTAATAAGATGAGTCAAACCCTTTCTGCATCTACATTGCTGGCCGTTCCCTTGGCCCCTCTGGTGGGGTCTTTGTTGGCGGGCATTTTTGGTACCCAATTTGGAGGAAACTGGATTGGCCGACGACTGAGTCATTCGCTGACCATAATTGGTGTACTGGTGGCGTTCATCCTTTCAGCCCTGACTCTCAAGTCTGTCGCAATGGACGGGGCACGCTTCAATGAAACCCTCTACACCTGGATGGTAGTAGGTGGCTTGAAGATGGAGATTGGTTTTCTGGTGGATGGCCTGACAGCCATGATGATGTGCGTGGTGACTTTCGTGTCACTCATGGTTCACATCTACACCATTGGCTATATGGAAGAGGACGAAGGTTACAACCGTTTCTTCGCATACATCTCGCTGTTCACCTTTTCCATGTTGATGCTTGTGATGAGCAACAACCTGTTGCAATTGTTCTTTGGCTGGGAAGCGGTCGGATTGGTCTCCTATCTGCTTATCGGATTCTGGTTCAACAAGCCAACGGCCATTTTCGCCAACATGAAAGCTTTCCTGGTCAATCGGGTAGGTGACTTCGGCTTTATTCTGGGCATCGGTCTCATCGTCGCTTTTGGCGGAACCCTGAATTACTCTGAAGTGTTCGCCAAAGCGAACGAGCTTTCGACTCTGGTGTTCCCTGGTACCAACTGGATGCTGGTCACGGTGATTTGTATTTGTCTGTTTATTGGCGCCATGGGCAAATCAGCGCAGTTTCCATTGCATGTCTGGTTGCCTGATTCCATGGAAGGTCCAACCCCCATTTCGGCGCTGATTCATGCGGCAACGATGGTGACGGCTGGTATTTTTATGGTGGCACGCATGTCACCGCTTTTTGAGCTGAGCGATGCAGCACTGAACTTCATTTTGGTTATTGGGGCGATTACTGCGTTGTTCATGGGCTTTTTGGGCATTATTCAGAATGACATCAAACGGGTGGTTGCCTACTCCACCTTGTCGCAGCTGGGTTATATGACGGTTGCACTTGGTGCCTCCGCCTACTCAGTGGCCGTGTTTCACCTGATGACCCATGCATTCTTCAAGGCCTTGCTGTTTTTGGGGGCGGGCTCCGTCATCATGGGCGTGCACCACAACCAGGACATCCGCTGGATGGGCGGTCTGCGCAAGTACATGCCGATTACCTGGATCACTTCACTGTTGGGTTCTCTGGCGCTGATTGGCACGCCCTTATTTGCAGGTTTCTACTCCAAAGACAGCATCATTGAAGCAGTGATGGAGAGTCATTTGCCTGCAGCAGGTTTTGCTTCCTTTGCTGTGCTTGCCGGAGTCTTTGTAACGGCGTTTTATTCCTTCCGTATGTATTTTCTGGTGTTCCATGGTAAGGAGCGTTTCGACCAGAATCCGGACGCCCACCATGATGATCACCACGGTCACCACGACGAGCACCATGAACCACACGAGTCGCCATGGGTAGTGACAGTTCCATTGGTCTTGTTGGCTATCCCGTCGGTAGTCATTGGATTTCTGACCATTCAGCCGATGTTGTTTGGCGAGTTTTTCAAGGATGCCATTTTTGTGGACGCAGCCAAGCATCCGGTAATGCATGAGTTGGCTCAGGCGTTCCATGGACCGCTGCAAATGGCTGTGCATGCCTTTAGTACATTGCCATTCTGGTTGGCTTTGGCCGGTGTGGTGGTCGCTTACTACATGTACCTGGTGAATCCGGCCGTTCCTGCCGCGATCAAGCGCAACGTGATGCCGATCTTCAACTTGCTTGAAAACAAGTATTACCTCGACTGGATCAACGAAAACATCTTGGCGCGTGGTGCGCGCATGCTGGGAGTTGGTCTGTGGAAGGTTGGTGACCAGGCGTTGATTGACGGAATGGTCGTCAACGGATCCTGGAAGCTGGTTGGTGCCATCGCAGGTGTAGCACGCAAGCTGCAGACTGGCTACCTGTACCACTACGCATTGGTCATGATTTTGGGCATTTTTGTGCTGATGACGTATTTTGTTTGGCTCAAGTAGGAGAAAAAGAACATGGGATTGTTGAGCCTTGCGATCTGGACGCCTATTGCGTTTGGAGTGGTTTTGTTGGCACTCGGGCGTGATGATCAGCCCAACATGGTTCGTTGGGTTGCCCTGATTGGATCCGTTATCAGTCTGCTGGTGACCTTGCCACTGTATGGTCAGTTCGATAACGCAACTGCGGCCATGCAGTTTGTAGAAAAAGCGCCCTGGATTGAGCGCTTCAATGTGAGCTATCACTTGGGCGTGGACGGAATTTCCTTCTGGTTTGTACTGCTCACTGCGTTTATCAACGTCATTGTGGTGATTGCAGGCTGGGAAGTGATTACTCGTCGCGTTAACCAGTATATGGGTGCGTTCCTAATTCTTAGCGGACTGATGATTGGTGTGTTCTGTGCCTTGGACGGGATGCTGTTCTACGTGTTCTTTGAAGCGACCCTCATTCCGATGTACCTGATCATCGGTATCTGGGGCGGACCCAACAAGATCTATGCGGCGTTCAAGTTTTTCTTGTATACCCTGCTTGGTTCCCTGCTCATGCTGGTCGCATTGATCTATCTCTACATCCAGTCGGGAGGTAGTTTTGACCTGGCAACCTGGCATGCGCTTCCGCTAGGCAAATCTGCCCAGACCTATCTATTCTTTGCCTTCTTTGCCGCCTTCGCAGTGAAAGTTCCGATGTGGCCTGTTCACACTTGGTTGCCCGATGTCCACGTGGAAGCTCCCACGGGTGGTTCTGCAGTGCTTGCAGCCATCATGCTGAAGCTGGGTGCCTATGGTTTCCTGCGCTTTTCAATGCCCATTGCTCCGGATGCCGCACATGAGTGGGCCTGGTTGATGATCACACTGTCGCTGGTTGCCGTGGTCTATGTGGGTTTGGTTGCCATGGTGCAGCAGGATATGAAGAAACTGGTGGCCTACTCGTCAGTGGCGCACATGGGGTTTGTTACCCTGGGCTTTTTTATCTTCAACGATCTTGGTATTTCGGGTGGACTTGTCCAGATGATTGCACACGGGTTTGTGTCCGGTGCCATGTTCCTTTCCATCGGCGTGTTGTACGACCGTGTGCACTCGAGGGAAATCGCCAGTTACGGCGGTGTGGTCAATACCATGCCCAAATTTACGGCGTTTGCCCTCTTGTTTGCGATGGCCAATTGTGGATTGCCGGGAACTGCTGGTTTCGTGGGTGAGTGGATGGTGATTCTGGGTGCTGTCAAGTTCAACTTCTGGATTGGTTTCGCAGCAGCCAGTGCCCTGATCTTTGGGGCTGCCTACACACTTTGGATGTTCAAGCGGGTTTATTTGGGTTCAGTGGCTAACGACGATGTGAAGTCTCTGACCGACATCAATGCGCGCGAGTTCACCATGCTGGCCTTGTTGGCAATTGCAGTGCTTTACATGGGAATCTATCCCAAACCGTTTACGGACGTCATGGACGTTTCTGTTGCACAGTTGCTCAAGCATGTTGCAATTTCCAAATTGAATTGATCAAACTGAATTGAGAGACTAAAGATGATTGACGAAATCAGTTGGATCGCCGTCTACCCCGAGATCATTCTTTTTGCCATGACGTGCGTCATTGCAATGGTGGATCTGGGTGTCAAGACCCCAATGCGTGGGTTAACCTACAGATTGTCACTTCTGACACTTGGCGTCGTGGCGATATTGCAAGCTGTGTACGCCTCCGCCGATGTCACCATGTATGCCTTTGGCAATATGGTGGTTAGCGACACCATGGGAAATTGGTTGAAGTGCTTCGCCACAGTTGCCGTGATGGTGACCCTGGTTTATGGGCGTCCGTATGCAGCGCAACGGGACATGCTGCGCGGCGGCGAGATTTTCACGCTGAGCATGTTTGGCTTGCTAGGCATGTTTGTCATGATTTCCGGAAATAACTTTCTTGTAATCTATCTGGGGTTGGAACTGTTGACTCTGTCGAGTTATGCCCTGGTGGCTCTGCGTCGCGACAATGCAACTGCTACAGAAGCCGCCATGAAGTATTTTGTGCTGGGCGCAATGGCATCAGGCTTTCTTTTGTACGGCATGTCCATGATGTACGGTGCAACCGGGACTTTGGACGTGAATGCTGTGTTCAAGGCCATCGCATCCGGACAGGTCCGCCACCAAGTGCTTGTATTTGGCCTGGTGTTTATCGTGGCCGGTCTGGCCTTCAAGTTGGGTGTGGTGCCGTTCCACATGTGGATCCCTGATGTGTATCAGGGCGCACCTACCGCCATTACTTTGATGATCGGTGGAGCTCCCAAATTGGCGGCGTTTGCTATTGTGATCCGTCTTCTTGTGGAGGGAATGCTGCCTTTGGCCTTTGATTGGCAGCAAATGCTCATGGTGCTGGCAATTGGGTCCCTGCTCATTGGCAATCTGGCTGCCATTGCCCAGACCAACGTAAAGCGTATGCTGGCTTTCTCCACCATTTCCCAGATGGGTTTTGTGTTGTTGGGTTTGATGTCGGGTGTCGTCAACGGCAATACCCTGTCAGCAGCCAATGCCTACAGCTCGGCCATGTTTTATGTCGTCAGCTATGTGCTGACAACCCTGGCAAGCTTCGGTGTTCTGTTGCTGTTGTCGCGTGAAGGTTTTGAGAGTGAAGAGATCGCTGATTTTGCCGGTTTGAATCAGCGTAGCCCCTTGTATGCGGCTGTGATGGCTGTGTGTCTGTTTTCTCTTGCTGGTATTCCACCGATGGTTGGTTTCTACGCCAAACTCTCGGTGCTGCAAGCCCTCATGGCCTCAGGCGATTCCATGTACTTGGCATTGGCGGTGTTCGCGGTAATGATGTCCCTGATTGGTGCTTTCTATTACCTGCGGGTCATCAAGGTCATGTATTTTGATGAACCCATTACTGCAACCCATGTTGTCGCACCGCTTGATGTTCGGGTGGTGCTGTGCATCAACGGCGCTCTGGTCCTGGTCTTGGGTATTTTGCCTAGTGGACTGATGGCTTTGTGCGCCCGCTCAGTGCTGCAGATGCTCAACACCTGAAAGCGCTGTCTCGTAACGACGGTTCAACTTTTCAGTGACGACTTCTTATGCTTTTTGGCTTTTAGTTCTGTCATTGGCTGCCGCCAATGTTCCGTTTCTTAGCCCGCGCTTGTTTGGTTTCTGGAGCGTCAGGCAGGCCAAGTCGCTCGGAATGCGTTTGCTGGAACTGGTAGTCATTTACCTGGCTGTGGGGGCTACCGGAATCGCTATGGAAAAGCACCTCGGGCAGACTGCTCCGCAGGGGTGGGAGTTCTATGCAATTACCTTCACCCTGTTTGTAACCTTTGCCTTTCCTGGATTTGTTTACCGATATCTGTTGAAGCGGCGTGACTAGACACCGAGCTTGACATGGACGATAGTCATCTAACTGAGGTCAGGCTGAGCAGCGAGGAAATTCTCAAGGGGCACTTTTTGCACGCCTTTCGAGATACCGTACAACTGCCTGATGGCCAGGTAACCGTGCGTGAGTATGTGGTTCATCCTGGCGCAGTCATGGTGATCCCGCTGCTGGAAGACTCTGACGGCATTTTGCGTGTAGTGCTGGAGCGGCAGTTTCGTTATCCCATGGCGCGGGTGATGGTGGAGTTTCCGGCGGGCAAGCTGGACCCCGGGGAAAGCATTCTGAATTGCGCCATGCGCGAACTTCGGGAAGAGACCGGATACCGGGCCCAGCAATGGGCGCGTGCGGGGGTCATGCACCCGGTCATCTCCTATTCAACAGAATTCATCGATATCTGGTTTGCACGCCATTTAAGTCTTGGTCAGCGCCATCTCGATTCAGGTGAGTTTCTCGATATTTGTACTGCGACTCCCAAAGAACTCATGCAATGGTGTTGCGATGGAACAGTCACGGATGCGAAAACACTGGCTGGAGCCCTGTGGCTGCAAAACGTGATGTCAGGTGCTTGGCACTTGGATTGGATTGCTGCCCCCGAAATGGCTTTCCATGGACAATCAACACCATGAAGGTATTGGATTTGCAATGCGCTTTGGGTCATGATTTTGAAGGTTGGTTTGCCTCCGAAGACGACTTTCAGACCCAACTTCAACAATTCATGGTGGAGTGCCCGCTGTGTGGCGACCACGCTGTCATTAAGAAGCTCAGTGCCCCCCGTTTGAGTTTGGCTTCGCACCGGGCTGACCATGTGGTCCAGCAAGATACTCAAGGTCCGGTGCCTGTGGAGCAGGCTTTGGCGACCGCATGGATGGCTATGGCCCGTAAGCTGATTGCGGAAACCACTGACGTCGGACACCGTTTCGCCGAGGAAGCGCGCAAGATGCACTATGGCGAAGTCGAAGAGCGCAATATCCGTGGCCAAACAAGCACCGAAGAAGCCAAGGCCCTTCTCGAAGAGGGCATTGATGTTCTGCCATTGATCCTTCCACAGGCGCTTAAGGGCCCCTTGCAATAGGCGACGTTCTTTTTGCCAGATTTCAGGGGTATAGCCCGCGGAGTTCCCGCGCATGGAGAATGCGCTTGCAGGCCACTATAAATGTGGCTGTGCGCAAACTTACCTTGTGGTGCTGTGCCACATGCCATACCCCTGCAAAAGCTTCTTTCATGATGTGCACCAGGCGGGCATTGATTTCTTCCTCGCTCCAGAAATAGCTGGAAAAGTCCTGAACCCACTCAAAGTAGCTCACGGTCACCCCACCAGCATTGGCTATCACGTCGGGTAAAACCAGAACATTGCGCTCCTTCAGGATGTCATCAGCCTGCGGCGTCGTCGGACCATTGGCTCCTTCAATAATCATTCGTGCCCGGATGCGTCCGGCATTGGCGGCTGTAATTTGCTGCTCTAGCGCTGCAGGAATAAGAATGTCGCAGTCCACATCCCAAAAAACATCATCAGCCAACACCTCGGCCTGTGGGAACCCAGCGACCGAGCCATGTGTTGCAACATGGGCCAAAAGTGCGGGCACATCCAGACCGTTTTCCCGGTAGATGGTGCCACCATGATCCTGAACAGCAACAATAAGCGCTCCCGCCTGGCTGAAAAGCCGCGCTGCGATACCGCCCACGTTGCCAAAGCCCTGCACGGCAATCTTCGAGCCGTCGATTTCGAGTCCGATGTGGGTGGCAGCCTCTGCACCCACAGTGAAAACGCCTCTGCCGGTCGCCTCCCTGCGACCCAGTGAGCCACCCAGATCAAGTGGCTTGCCGGTTACGACCCCTGTAGAAGTCGAACCTTCATTCATGGAGTACGTGTCCATCATCCAGGCCATGATTTGCTCATTGGTGTTGACGTCGGGCGCTGGAATATCCTTGTTGGGCCCAATGATGATGCCAATTTCACTGGTGTAGCGGCGCGTCATTCGTTCAAGTTCGCCGCGCGAAAGGGTCTTTGGGTCCACTCGGACCCCGCCTTTCGCGCCACCATAGGGCACGTTCACAGCAGCATTTTTAATCGACATCCAAGCTGAAAGGGCCATTACCTCGGACAGCGTGACATCCTGGTGAAAACGGACGCCCCCTTTGCCAGGGCCGCGTGAGGTGTTGTGCTGAACCCGGTAGCCCTCGAAGTGGGCCACTGTGCCATTGTCCAACTGGATGGGCACGTCCACAACAAGAATACGTTTGGGACGCTTGAGAGTCTCGGCCCAGCGCGCCAGATCGCCCAGATAGGGAATAACCCGGTCTACCTGCTGCAGGTAAATCCCCCATGGACCCAGGTTATCTGACTCCAGGTAAGACGGTATGGTGTGCCCGTAAGGATTGAGGACTTGGGACATGATTGCTCCTTATATTGATCGTTAAGCCCCGCACTCTAGGGCCATGACTAACACCTGTCTAAGGCCAAGATATTCTTAGGTTATGCAAAAAATGAATATGTCCGACGGTGTGGTCGGTATTCGGGGTATCAAGCGCTGACGTTGACGATTCGTCCGGTGGATTGACCCTGGGCATTCACCACCGGCAGGGCGTCGGCATTGGTCTTGAGTGAATTGCCGCTTGCCGTGAATTTCTGGCTGGTCGCCCTGTACAAACGTTCCAAAAAGTCTTGGGTTTGGGCTGGCACTTCAGAGGGCCTGCCTTTGATTGCGCTGGTGTAGGTGCCGTCCTGCTGGCTAATTCGCTGGCCAATGGACCGAACCTTGTTTTGGCCATCATTGGCCTTGCTTACTTCTTGTGCTTGCGAGCGCAAATTCTGGGCACTGGCCTCTGCCCGATCGGCTTCACGCCGGGCTTGCTCCAGTCGCGCCTTGCCCAGCATCGACTGGACGGTCGAAGTGGCGCTGTTAGTGGCAGTGATGGCAACCATGATGATGGCCCCGGGAAGTTCGCTATCTTCAGGCCGTAACGCTCAAGCGTGTGCCAATGGTTTGTCCCTGACCATTCACCGTCGGGCCTGGCTTGGGTTCCTGAGCTGACTTGGATTCGGCAACCTTGCGCTGCTCAGCACGCTGCTGGGCGAGTCGAGCCTCATCTGCGCGTTTGGTGGACTGAACCTGTTGCACTGGCTGCTGCGACTGGGATTTAGAAACTTCCATAGGGCCTCCGAGCTAAGTAATTTTGATTCTAGGCCGACACCCCCTTCTTTTCAACCATTTGGCCTTCGTGGTTTGTGTTATCAGGCGTTAAATTGCAATGCGGCCAAGCCCGCATAAACCCCGCCATGGGCCACTAACTCGGCGTGCGTGCCTTGTTCCACCACTTTTCCATGGTCCAGTACCACAATCATGTCTGCTTTTTGTACTGTTGCGAGCCGATGGGCAATGACCAGCGTGGTCCGATCCCGCATGGCAGACTCCAGTGCCGCCTGCACCATGCGCTCGCTTTCGGCATCCAATGCGCTGGTGGCCTCGTCGAGCAACAAAAGCGGCGGGTTCTTGAGCATCGCCCTGGCAATTGCGATGCGCTGGCGCTGCCCGCCCGACAGGCGCACGCCGCGCTCTCCAAGGAAGGTGTCGTAGCCCTGTGGTAGGGCAGCTATGAATTCATGGGCAAATGCGGCCCGGGCTGCGTCTTGCACTTGGGCATCCGTGGCATCTGGTTTTCCGTAGCGAATATTCTCCAGTGCGCTGCTGGAGAAAATCACGGCATCCTGCGGCACGATGCCTACCCGCTGTCGCAGCGCATCCAGCCCCATGGCACGTGTTCCAACGCCGTCCAGCACGATGCCGCCACTTTGCGGGTCGTAGTAGCGCAGCAGCAGCTGAAACACCGTGCTTTTGCCCGCGCCGCTCGGTCCCACAATGGCCACTGTCTGGCCGGGTTTGACATTCAGGCTGAACTCCTGCAGAGCCGCTTGCTGGGGTCTGGACGGGTAATGGAAACTGACCGCTTCGAAATTTATAGCGCTTCCTGCAGGCGGCATCGGCGCTAGAGTCGGATTTGATGGTGAAACAATGGGCGATTGGGTACCCAGCAGCTCCATCAGGCGTTCAGTGGCACCTGCAGCACGCAGCAAGTCGCCATAGACCTCTCCGAGCACCGCAAAGGCGCTGGCGAGAATGATGACGTAAACCACCGTTTGTCCCAGATGCCCAGCACTGATACGACCATCGGCTACGGCTTGTGTCCCCTGGTAAAGGCCCCACAGCAGTGCCGCACTGGTGGCAATGATGATGAAGGCTACCAGCACCGATCGCATCAGACTGCGCTTGGTTGCAGTGACGAAAGCGTTGTCGGTCGATGTGACAAAGCGTGCTGTCTCACGCCCCTCTGCGGTATAGCTTTGCACTACCGGAATTGCGTTGAGCACTTCAGCCGCGATGGCGCTGGAATCCGCAATACGGTCCTGGCTGGCGCGGGAGAGTTTGCGCACCCGCCGGCCAAACCACAGGCTCGGCAACACAATCAGCACCAGCACCACCAAGACCTGCAGCATCACCACAGGATTGGTCCAGACCAGTACCGCCAGCGCGCCGATTCCCATCACTGTATTGCGCAGGCCCATGCTCAATGACGACCCCACCACGGTTTGTACCAGCGTGGTATCTGCACTCAAGCGGGACAAAACCTCGCCCGTTTGCGTAGTCTCAAAAAATTCAGGGCTTTGCCGCAGCACATGGCTGTAAACCGCGTTGCGCAGGTCGGCAGTAACCCGTTCGCCCAGCCAGCTCACCATGTAAAAGCGGCAAGCAGAAAAAAGGCCGAGGGCGACAGCCACCGCAAACAAGGCAGCAAAGTGCTCCCGCAGCGCCATCACCTGCGCACCCTTGTCACTTTGCACCAAACCGCCGTCAATCAGGCTGCGTAAAGCGATGGGAAACGCCAAAGTGGCCATGGCGGCCAGCACCAGGAAGACCAGGGCCAAGGCGATACGCCCGCGGTAGGGCCTCAAAAATGGAATCAAACCCGAAAGGGATTTGGGGTTGGTGGATTTGGGGCGTTCGGTGGAAGTCATTGCGGCTTAGGTGGGGGTGAGAACGTCAGTGGCAAGGGTGAGCCGTCAAAGTTTGAGCGGCGAGGCATAACCGGTCATTTCCAGGTAACCCCGCCCTACGCGCTGCTGATTGCTGTCCCACACCTCGCTCAAGCCCTCCCAGTAGATGGCTCCGGTGGAGCTGCGACTGTCCAGCTCCTGGTTGTCCACAAGGGCCTTCACGGTGTAATAGTCAGCTGGCGTGCGCACGGTCCACTCCACCGGATAGCTGGCCTGGCTCAATGCGCTTTTCCAGTAACGAACGGGCTTAAACAGCACCTCTCCCCTGGAAAAGATAAAGGTAGCGCCTTTACCGCTGCGAAAGGATCCGCCGTCCCACAAGGCTGCGCCCTGTTTGTCACGCAATTGGAACGCCGTCAGCGCACTGCCATCAAACAGATTGATCCCTATCCAGTCCCAGCCCACCGCCAGCGGATGCAGTAGTTCCCGACTCCACTCGTGGTCCAGCCAGGCTTTGCTCTGGGAATCAAGGCCAAAGCGTTTTCCCCGCAGAACGATTTCGCCCTGCGCCAGAAGCTGTGGCAGGCTGTAGTAATAACTGGCTTGTTCGGGCTGCGGACCTTTGCGTGACCAACCCTGCTCGCCCTGTAGCAGCACTTCCTGGCTACTGCGCAGTTGTAAATTCAGGGTGAAATTTTCGGCCCGAATCTGCGCAAGCAAGTTCTGGCCGTCCTGTTTCAAACTCCAGTCTTTGAGTGTGATCTGGGTGTCGGTCACACTGGCGTGTGCCGTGTCCGCAGGGTTCACTCCTGGGGCATCTTGTGACCAACGCGCAATGCGCTGGTCATGCCACAGTTTGCCCGCCTTCACGTCAGTGACCGCGGCGTGGGCAAATATCAGTTGTTTTGCCGCCAATCCGGAGCGCATGCCTTGGGTGGCGTCCACCCGACTGCGAAAAAAAGTGATTTGAAAGCCCAACTCGGCTTGGCCGTCAGCGCTGCGGGTGTAGCCGGTCACATACCACCATTCGGTGCGGAAGTCCGGGTGCGCACCGGCGTCGCGGGGAAAGACCAATCTGGCTCTGGCTGATTCCCTGGCAGTGGCCGTCTGTGCGAGTTCAGCGCCCAAACCCAAAACCAGCAGATGGCGGCGGCGCACCGGGGCTTGGCAAATCAGGATTTCAAAATCATCTCGACAACGGCCTTAAGGTCTTTGTCACTGATTTTGTCAGGGGGGTTGGGGGCCATGGGAATCGCACCAAAGTTGCCAGATCCACCCTTGCGTACTTTGTCCATGACTTTGGCCACGGCGTCCTGCCCCTTGTATTTGGCAGCAATCTCCTTGAAAGAAGGCCCCATCATTTTCTGTTCTTTGGAATGGCAGGCAATACAGCCGCTCTTGGCCAGGGCGTCTTCAATGGGGCCCGCCTGTGCACTCAAAGTCCACAAAAATGCGGTGGCAACCAACGCTGCTTTCATGCCTGTCTCCTGTTGTTGGGAGACATTGAAATGTCTCCAGTGAATGGGGCTTCCATTATTGCTTGAAGTTGGCTTTCGGCTGTGCTGCAGTCCCCGATATGCTCCTTGACCCAGTGCGCATCAAAGTAGGTGGGCAGGTAACGCTCGCCTGCATCGCACAACAGCGAAAGAATCGAGCCTTGCTCACGCCTTGCACGCATTTCTGAAGCCAAGGTCAGCATGCCGACAAAGTTGGTGCCGGTGGATGGTCCCACCTTGCGGCCCAGCCAGGCTGACAGTACCCGCATGGCGGCTACGGACTCTGCATCGGGCACTTCCATCATGCGGTCCACCAGCGTACGGATAAAGCTGGCTTCTACCCTGGGACGCCCGATACCCTCAATGCGCGATCCTTGCGCTGTCAGGTCGCGGTCACCCGTGCGGTGGAATTCACAAAACACGGAGCCAACCGGATCGGGGACGCACACCTGGCTTGCGTAGCGTTGGTAGCGGATGAATCTGCCAACCGTGGCACTGGTGCCCCCTGTGCCAGCGCCCACCACCACCCATCGGGGTATCGGGTGACGCTCCCGCGCCATCTGGCTGAACATGCTTTGCGCAATGTTGTTGTTGCCTCGCCAGTCGGTCGCCCGCTCGGCGTAGGTGAACTGGTCCATATAGTGCCCGCCGGTCTGCTCTGCCAGCATTCGGGCGGCGTCGTACACCTCATTTGCCTTGTCCACCAGGTGGCAACGCCCACCGTAAAACTCGATCAGCGCAATTTTTTCGGGGGAGGTGCTGCGTGCCATCACCGCAATGAATGGCAGGCCCAGCAGACGCGCAAAGTAAGCCTCGCTCACCGCAGTGGAGCCGCTGGACGCTTCCACAATGGTGGATCCCTCGCGCACCCATCCATTGCAGAGCGCATACAAAAAGAGTGAGCGTGCCAGGCGGTGCTTGAGGCTGCCAGTGGGGTGGGTGGACTCGTCTTTCAGGTAGAGATCAATGCCCCAATTCGCAAAAGCCGGTATTGCCAGTGGGATCAGGTGGGTGTCTGCGCTGCGGTGGTAATCCGCTTCAATCAGGTTGATGGCTTGGCTCAGCCACGATGACGGTGGACTATTCACTAGTGATGTTCCTTGCGGTGCTTTTCATAAAACGCTTCAAAATCTGCGACCCCCAAAGGTCTGGAGAACAGATAACCCTGACCATAGTCGCAGCCCACGCTGATCAGCAGATCGCGCTGGGCCTGTGTTTCAACACCTTCTGCCACCACAGTCATTCCCAACTCATGGGCCATGGTCACAATGGCCTTGCACAGGGCCAGATCAGTGGAGCCAGCATAGAGGTTGCGCACAAAGGACTGGTCAATCTTGATCGAATCAATGGCAAAGCGCTGCAGATAGGTCAGCGACGAATACCCGGTGCCAAAGTCGTCCAGCGATACCGCCAACCCGGATTCCCTCAAACCGATGAGTTGCTGCCCTACCGATTCTGTGGCATCCAGTAAAACGCCTTCGGTGATTTCCACCGCAATGCTGTTGCCCGGCAAGCCGAGCTCGTGAAGATAGTCGATCCAGGCCTGCCGCTGCGATACGGGTTGGTGGAACTGAACCGGCGACTTGTTGACGCTGATTTGAAAATCAGGGCGATAGCTTTTGCGCCATTGCAGGGTTTGTCTGGCGGCTTGCTGAAAGACCCAATCTCCAATACTGATGATGAGGCCATTGGATTCCGCAATGGGGATGAACTGTGCCGGGCTGACCAGTCCGCGCTGCGGGTGGTGCCAGCGTAACAGTGCCTCCGCTTTGCGAACCGTTGTGGTGCTGAGGTCAACAATTGGCTGGTATACCACTTCAAACTGGTTTTTTTCCAGCGCGCCCCGAAGGTCCGCTGCCAGTCGCAATCGGGTCAATGCAGCGTCCTGCAACTCGGGTGTGAAAAAACTGAACTGGTTGCGCCCTGCGCCCTTGGCAACGTACAGCGCCTGGTCTGCATGTTTGAACAGGTCCTCCACAAGGGAGGCATCGTCCGGGTACACAGCCACACCGATGCTGGCGGATACAAACACCTGTTCGCCCTCTAAAACAAACGCCCTGGCCAGTCGTTGGAGCATGCACTCCAGACGCTCCACCAAAGCTTGTTTGGAATGGGCATCGTTCAGAATCACGGTGAATTCATCGCCACCCATTCGGGCTACCGTGTCACTTTCCTGGACGCAACTTGAAATGCGGCGTGCTGCTTCGATCAACAGCAGGTCACCCATGTCGTGCCCCAGGGTATCGTTGACTTCCTTGAAGTGGTCCAGGTCAATGAACAGAATAGCCATGGTCGTGGCACTCTGCTGGCTTTGCCGAATGGCCTCTTGCAGGCGCTCGCGCAGCATACGCCGGTTGGGCAAGCCGGTAAGGGAGTCGAAGTGGGCCTGTTGCCACACCAGTTGTTCAGTCGCTTTGCGCTCCGAAATATCTGTGTGGGTGCCAATCATGCGCAGCGGGCGACCACTTTCATCGCGACTGATCACCATGCCACGGGTCAGCACCCATTTCCATGTTCCATTTTTGCAAAGTATGCGGTGCTCATTGGCGTAACTTGGCGTCAAACCCTTGAAATGGGTCTCCCGGTCCAGCAGCATTTGCGGTACGTCGTCGGGGTGGGTTCGGTCGTCGAGCGCGAGCGACTGGTCTTCCAGTTCATGCGCGCTGTAGCCATAGATTTCTTTGCATCGCCTGGAAAAGAATTCCTCGCCGGTCTGCACATACCAGTCCCATACGCCGTCGCCCGTGCTTTCCAGTGCCAGTTTCCAGCGCGCCTCGGTATTTTGCAGCTCCGCCTCCGCCAGTTTGCGATCGGTAATGTCAATCAAAATGCCGTTTCGGATGATCGCTTGGTCGTTTTCGGATGCGTGGGTTGAAGCCATCTGCACCCATCGCACGCGTCCGTCCGGCAGGATGATGCGAAACTCAAGGGCCAGTGGCGCTCTCTTTGCCACTGCGTTCTGTACCGCAAGCGCCACACGGTCACGATCCTCCGGGTGGCGCATGCTGCGCAGCACCATGGAGTCAGCAAGAACCGCTTCAGGCTCCACACCATGCAGTGCCCGTACCCCTGAACTGATAAAGGTATAGCGGCCGGGCTGGCCTGGCTCAAACCGGATTTGGTAAAGCATGCCAGGCACTTCAGAGGCCATTTCGCGGAACTGCTCTTCACTGCTTTGCAGGGCCATGCGGTTGGCATGGCTCTCGGTTACGTCTTCAACCGTTCCCTCAAAGTACTGCACCTGCCCCTGCGCGTCTCGAACCACGTGGGCGTTCTCCCGAATCCAGATGCGCTCACGGGTCTTGTGGCGGTAAATCTCCGACACAAAATCAACGACCCTGCCCGCGTGGAACATGAGTTGCTTGAACGTTTCACGACGCGTCGGGTCGACGTACCACTCCAAACCGATGTCGTTCACACTGTTGAGCAACTCTGCCTGGGTGTCATAGCCATTGATGTGCACTAGCGCCTGGTTGGCCCGCAGCATGCGCCCTGATTCGCTGGATTGGTAGGCCCCAATGGGCAGGAAGTCAAACAAAGTGGACATGCTGATGGATACTTTACCAGTCCTCCTTGACCGCCAACACCGCGTTTTTGCTCGCTGCCGCCCGCCCCGACAACCAGGCTGTGGCAGTGCCAGCCAGGATGACTGCCAATCCCAGCCCCAGAAGCTTGAGCCAGGGTGCATTGAGCTCCATGGTCCAGTGAAAACTCTGTGGGTTGAC
>CAJBMJ010000571.1 GCA_903954045.1 uncultured beta proteobacterium
AAAGTTCTTCACCCAACTCGGGCAGGTCTCGCTGGTGGCAATCCACCAACAACTCCAGCGTTCTGCTTGAACCGCCGTATGCGGAACCGCACGTACGGTGGTGTGAGAGGGCTGAGGGGGCAACCCCTCACCCTACTCGATTCTCATCTGTTTTACTTTGATCCAAGGAGTCCGTGACATGAACGCAAAAGCCTCTGCAACCGGTGAGTGGTATGGCAAATCACAAATCGCTGACCGTACCAGTAAGACTGACGATGAACGCATCAAGGACATCACCGTGCTGCCGCCCCCCGAGCATTTGATCCGCTTTTTCCCCATCCGGGGTACTGCGGTGGAAGGCCTGGTCTCTCAGACGCGTAAAGCGATACATAACATCATGGCGGGCAAGGACGACCGCCTGCTGGTGATCATCGGACCCTGCTCCATCCATGACCCGGCCGCTGCGCTCGACTACGGTCGTAGGCTGAAAGAACAGCGCGAGAAGTACAAGGACACGCTGGAAATTGTGATGCGGGTGTATTTCGAGAAACCGCGCACCACGGTCGGCTGGAAGGGACTGATCAACGACCCCTACCTGGACGAGAGCTTCCGCATAGACGAGGGGCTGCGTATTGCCCGCCAGTTGCTCATCGAAATCAACCGACTGGGTTTGCCTGCGGGCAGCGAGTTCCTGGACGTGATCTCTCCGCAATACCTGGGTGATTTGATCTCCTGGGGCGCCATTGGGGCACGTACCACCGAGAGCCAGGTGCATCGCGAACTGGCCTCCGGCATTTCTGCACCGATTGGCTTCAAGAACGGGACGGATGGCAACATCAAGATTGCGACCGATGCGATTCAGGCCGCTGCGGGAGGGCATCACTTTTTGTCCGTTCACAAAAACGGGCAGGTGGCGATTGTTCAAACCAACGGCAACAAGGACTGCCACGTCATTCTGCGCGGCGGAAAGGCGCCCAACTATGACGCATCCAGCGTGGCAGCAGCCTGCGCTGATCTGGGCAAGGCCAAACTGCCACAAACTTTGATGGTGGACTGTAGCCATGCCAACAGCAGCAAGCAGCACGAAAAGCAGCTCGATGTGGCCAAAGATATCGCGAGCCAGATTGCAGGGGGTTCAAAAAGCGTGTTCGGCGTCATGGTGGAAAGCCATTTGCAAGCCGGAGCGCAGAAGTTCACGCCAGGCAAAGACGATGCGTCCAAGCTGGCCTATGGCCAGAGCATTACGGATGCCTGCCTGGGTTGGGACGATTCCCTGGCTTCGCTTGAAGTACTGTCAGCAGCGGTGAAAACCCGACGCGGATAATTGGCTTTCAATTGCTCTGCGTCAGATTCTGTTGCAGGGCAGTGCGTTAACCTTTGCGGGTTTTCAGTTGTTTTAGAGATTGGAGTTAGGTATGCGCAGCGAAGTCCGTGTCACGGTAGAAAGCCAAAGTTTCACTTTCAATCTGGAAGGGCATGAGCCCATGGCGCGCGAGGATGCCCGTGTCTGGCTGGATGAGCAGTTCGTGGCTTTGGAGTGTGAGCCTCTGCGGGCTTCTGGCAAGTTGCTGCAGGCAGACAAAATTCTGGTCATTGCCCGCGAAGCCGGAGTCAAGCACTTTGAAGATGCAAAGTGGGGCAGTACTTTTGCAGCCGCAGCCAGCACCATGCTGGGTAAACCCGTTTTGACTGTGGATGCAGACGCGCTGAGCATGACCTATTAGCCCCCCTGCTTCGCCGCTGCGCGGGTCGCTGCCCCCCGAGGGTGTGCTTTTCACCTTGGGGCGGCCCGGCGGTGAAAACTAGGCCAGCGCAGCCAGTAGCTTGGAGTGAATGGCGCCAAAACCTCCGTTGCTCATGCAAAGGATGTGGTCGCCAGGCTGTACTTTCGACAGCACCTGGGCGATCACCTCGTCCACCGAAGAGGCTACCTGTGCATGTTCCCCCATGGGGGCCAGCGCTTCTGTCGCATCCCATCCCAATCCGCCACTGTGGCAAAAAGCCAGGTCGGATTCTTCTAGGCTCCAAGGCAGTTGGGCTTTCATGGCGCCCAGTTTCATGGTGTTGCTGCGTGGCTCAAAGACCGCCAGAATCCGTGCCCGACCCACTTGGCGGCGCAAACCGTTGATGGTGGTCCGAATGGCAGTGGGGTGGTGGGCAAAGTCGTCATAGACGGTGATGTCGCCTTGGCTACGGCGGACTACGCCCCTCACTTCCATGCGGCGCTTTACGTTCTCGAAACTACCTAGCGCTTTGGCCGATGTAGCGGCAGATACGCCCAAATGGTCGGCGGCGGCAATCGCCGCCAGTGCATTGAGCTGATTGTGAACGCCGCCTAGAGACCACTGCACCTGCGCTACGCGCTCTCCTTTGTGCAGCACGGCAAAGTCATGGGGTTCACCTAGAGGCGTGAAATCACTGACCGCAGTGCCAAAGGTGCGGGTATCGCTCCAGCAACCCTGGTGCAAAACCCGGGTCAAACTTTCTTCCAGGCCGTTGACTACCACGCGACCGGTGGACGGTACGGTGCGCACCAGGTGATGAAACTGCCGCTCAATGGCTGCAAGGTCATCAAATATGTCGGCATGATCAAACTCCAGATTGTTCAGGATGGCAGTGCGCGGGCGGTAATGGACAAATTTGCTGCGTTTGTCAAAAAATGCAGTGTCATATTCGTCCGCTTCAATGACGAAATGCGTGCTCCCTAAGCGCGCAGATACTCCGAAATTCAGAGGAACGCCGCCTACCAAAAAGCCCGGTTGCAGGCCCGCACTCTCCAGAATCCATGCGAGCATCGATGTAGTCGTGGTTTTGCCATGGGTCCCAGCCACTGCCAACACATGTTTGCCATGAAGGACGTGCTCAGCCAGCCATTGCGGCCCGCTGGTGTAACGTGCGCCGCTGTCCAGAATGGCTTCCATCAGCGGGAATTTGGGGGTTCCGTCGGGCAGGCGGGCGCGGCTGACGACGTTTCCAATCACGTAGATGTCGGGTTGCAATGCAGTTTGCTCAGCTCCGAAACCTTCAATGAGATCGATGCCCAAAGCGCGTAATTGGTCGCTCATGGGGGGATAGACGCCCGCATCGCAGCCTGTAACCCGATGCCCGGCTTCCCGGGCCAGCGCAGCCAACCCGCCCATGAATGTTCCGCAAATGCCAAGAATATGAATATGCATGCATGAAGCATACTGCAGCCCTATGGAGAATTTGAAAGAGGAAATCGCTGCGACGGCAGCACGTATGGTGGTGGAAGAGGGTCTGGAGTACGGCGCGGCTAAGCGCCGGGCGATCAAACAGATGGGCCTTCCATTGCGAGCGGCCCTACCCGACAACGATCTGGTGGAAGACGCAGTTCGGGAATACATTGACCTTTTTTGTGCCGACACCCAGCCAGCCGAGTTGCTGGCTTTGCGGCGCCTGGCAATGGAGTGGATGGAGCGCCTGGAAAGGTTTCACCCCCATGTGGGTGGGGCGGTGTGGCATGGAACGGCAACGCGCTTGTCAGACATCTACCTGCAACTGTTTTGCGAGGACTCCAAGTCGACGGAAATCAAACTCATCGATATGGGCGTTCGATTTGAAACTGCGTCGGTCGTTGGATTTCGAGGCGAAATCGTGGATGCACTGAGTCTTCAGGCCAGGAGTGTTGACCTGGGTGTGCATGTCGGAGTGCATTTGCTGATTTACGACCTGGATGATTTACGGGGTGCTCTAAGACCCGATGCCAAAGGGCGTAAACCCCGTGGCGATTTGGCAGCATTGCGAAAATTGCTGCATGATGCAGGAACATGAACTCCAGCGATCCCGTACCCATTTCCGAAAAACGTGCTCAACGGCGGCTGTTGCTGGCAGCAGCGTCGGGCGCTGCGGTGTTGGGCGGTGCTCTTGCCTGGTGGAAGATGCCGGTTTCAAAGCCTTCAGGCGATGTATTGGAGCCCGTGGCCGGTTTTTGGTCAATGCAATGGGAAACCCCTCAGGGCGGCACGGTCTCAATGCAAGCCTTGCAGGGCCGCCCTTTGCTGGTCAATTTCTGGGCCACGTGGTGCCCCCCTTGCGTAGAGGAACTTCCCCTAATTAACGACTTCTATCGGCAAAATAAATCTAACGGTTGGCAAGTTCTAGGGCTTGCAGTGGATAAGACTTCGGCGGTGCAGTCGTTTCTGGCCAAAATGCCGCTTGATTTTCCTGTGGCGATGGCTGGCATCTTGGGCGCGGAACTCGGCCGAAATCTGGGGAATTTGTCTGGAGGACTCCCTTTTTCGGTGGCCTTGTCAGCCAACGGCGGGGTTGTCCAACGCAAGTTGGGCCGTTTGTCGGTCGACGATTTGCAGCGGTGGGCTGACGTAAAATAGGCTTTTGAGAGTATTTGCAGAGGACGGCGCCTGCAATCTTTCCTATTTTGCAAGCGATTATTTTCAGCTAAATGCCTGAATTTAGTTGAATTTGCCAGCACTTTAGTGTTTTTTGCGGTAAATTCAGCCTCATTGATTTAAGACCGTTGTTGGAGGCTTCATGGATTTACGTAAACTGAAAACCCTTATTGATCTGGTTTCAGATTCCAATGTTTCCGAGTTGGAAATCACCGAAGCCGAAGGCAAGGTGCGCATCGTCAAGGGTGGTGGTGCCATGGTGCATTCCTATGCCCCCGCTCCTGTGTATGCTGCACCGCCCGCAGCGCCCTCGGCGGCAGTTCCTGCAGCTGATGTTCCTGCGGCTGCCGCTGTTCCTTCTGCGCCGGAGGCCTCTGAAGCCCACGCGGTCAAGTCTCCGATGGTGGGAACCTTCTACCGCTCTTCGTCACCGGGTGCCAAGGCATTTGTAGAGGTGGGCGACTCCATCAAGGTGGGGGAGACCATCTGCATCATTGAGGCAATGAAAATTCTCAACGAGATTGAAGCAGATAAATCTGGCACCGTTACCCATATCCACTGCGAAAACGGTCAAGCCGTCGAGTACGGTCAGCCCCTTTTCACCATCGAATAAATTTGGCACTGCAGCCCATGTTCAAAAAAATTCTGGTTGCCAACCGTGGCGAAATTGCCCTGAGAATTCAGCGCGCATGTCGGGAGTTGGGAGTCAAGGCGGTCATGGTCTACTCTGAAGCAGACCGAGATGCCAAATATGTCAAGTTGGCTGAAGAAGCTGTTTGTATCGGCCCCGCAGCCTCGGGCCAAAGCTACCTCAACATGCCGGCCATTATTTCGGCCGCCGAGGTCACGGATGCAGAGGCGATCCACCCCGGCTACGGTTTTCTAAGTGAAAACGCCGATTTCGCGGAGCGGGTGGAGAAAAGCGGATTCCAGTTCATTGGACCCACGCCGGAGTCCATCCGGATCATGGGCGACAAGGTTTCTGCCAAGCAGGCCATGATTCGCGCAGGTGTACCTTGCGTACCCGGCTCTGAGGGCGAGTTGCCAGACGATCCTGTTCTCATACGAAGGATTGCCAAGTCCATCGGTTACCCGGTGATCATCAAGGCCGCTGGCGGCGGCGGTGGTCGTGGCATGCGTGTGGTGCACACCGAAGCTGCTTTGGTCAACGCGGTTGCCATGACCAAGGCAGAGGCCGGCGCGGCCTTCAACAATCCGGCTGTGTATATGGAGAAATTCCTCCAGAACCCACGGCACATTGAAATCCAGATCATTGCTGACAAGTACAAGAATGCGGTTTATCTGGGTGAACGGGATTGCTCCATGCAACGACGTCATCAGAAAATTTTGGAAGAATCACCTGCACCGGGGATCAACCGCAAGCTGATTGAGCGAATCGGTGACCGTTGCGTGGCGGCATGCAAAAAAATCGGCTATCGGGGCGCCGGGACCTTTGAGTTTCTGTATGAGGATGGCGAGTTTTACTTCATTGAAATGAACACGCGCGTGCAGGTGGAGCATCCGGTCACAGAGTTGGTAACTGGTATTGATATTGTGCGTACCCAGATCATGGTCGCCGCTGGCGAGAAACTTCCGTTCACCCAGCGCCAGATCATGATGCGCGGACATTCGATTGAATGCCGCGTGAATGCAGAAGACCCCTATAAGTTCACGCCCTCGCCTGGCCGTATCACCATGTGGCATGCACCCGGTGGCCCTGGCGTGCGAGTGGATTCACATGTGTACACCAATTACTTCGTGCCTCCCAATTACGACTCGATGATTGGCAAGATCATTGTGCACGG
>CAJBMJ010000572.1 GCA_903954045.1 uncultured beta proteobacterium
ACTGGGTGCCGAAAGAGGCATCGCTTTAGGGACTGCACACATGCTCACTGGCGAACTACGTAGCCAAATCGACGCTATCTGGAATTCATTCTGGTCGGGCGGCATTTCCAACCCGCTGGAAGTGATGGAGCAAATCACGTACTTGCTGTTCCTGCGTCGTCTGGACGACCTGCACACGCTGGAGGAAAACAAGTCGGTTCGGTTGGGCAAATCCATGGAGCGGCGCATCTTCCCCGAGGGCAAAGATGCCAAGGGCCGGGACTTCAACGACCTGCGCTGGTCACGTTTTAAGAACTACGCCCCGGCTGAGATGTACACGGTAGTGGGTGAACACGTGTTCCCGTTCCTGCGAAATGTCGGTGGCGATGGCTCAACCTACGCCCACCACATGAAGGATGCGCGGTTCACAATCCCCACCCCGGCGCTGCTGTCCAAGGTTGTGGACATGCTGAACCATGTGCCGATGGAAGACCGCGACACAAAGGGCGACCTGTATGAGTACATGCTGGGCAAGATTGCCAGTGCAGGTCAAAACGGCCAGTTCCGCACGCCCCGGCACATCATCAAGTTGATGGTGGAGTTGACTGCCCCCACTGCCAAAGACGTTATTTGCGACCCGGCCAGTGGCACTTGCGGATTTCTGGTGGCTGCGGGTGAATACCTGCGCGAGAAGCACCCGGAAATCCTGCGTGACCCGGTAGCCCGTGAACATTTCCACCACGGCATGTTCCACGGCTACGACTTTGACAACACCATGCTTCGCATTGGCAGCATGAACATGGCCCTGCACGGAGTGGACAACCCGGACATCCGGTATCAGGACTCACTGGCCCAAGACCATGCCGGTGATGAAGAAAAGTATTCGCTGATTCTTGCCAACCCGCCGTTTGCCGGTTCACTGGACTACGAGAACACGGCCAAAGACCTGTTGGCTATCGTCAAGACCAAAAAGACCGAACTGCTGTTTCTGGCGCTGTTCCTGCGGTTGCTGAAACCCGGTGGCCGTGCGGCTGTCATCGTGCCTGATGGGGTGCTTTTTGGCTCCAGCAACGCGCACAAGGAACTGCGCCGCATGGTCGTGGAAGAGCAAAAGCTGGATGCAGTTATCTCCCTGCCATCCGGTGCGTTCAAGCCCTACGCTGGGGTGTCCACCGCCATTCTGCTTTTCACCAAGACCAATTCCGGTGGCACCGACCACGTGTGGTTCTACGACATGAAGGCCGATGGCTGGAGTCTGGACGACAAACGCCAGCCACTGCTATCTGATGACAAATTGAGCCTCCAGCCATTTAAGGACGGGCGTAGCCAGCTATCAGAAGCAGAGCATGAGAAGAACAATCTGCCCGACTTGTTGGAGCGTTGGGGGCAACGGGATGCCAGTGAGCGGCAACGAGGTCGGACTGCACAGAGTTTTTGCGTGCCCAAGGCCGACATTGCTGGCAACGGGTATGACCTGTCTATCAACCGTTACAAGGAAGTGGTGCATGAAGCCACGGAACACCTGCCGCCGAAGGAGATTTTGAAGAAGCTGGCAGTGCTGGAAGCTGAGATTCAGGCAGGAATGGAAGTACTTGAGGGAATGCTTTGAGCCACGTCAAAAAAACGCGGAATATGAGTCCACTGGTAGATTCGTATTGGTTCCAGGAAGGTCCCGGTGTACGCAATTGGCAATTCAAAGACTCTGGCATCAAGCTATTGAATGTGGCAAACATTGAGAAAAGCGGCAATTTGAATCTTAACAAGACAAGCCGATACTTGAGTGTTGAAGAAGTTGACGCAAAGTACTCCCACTTCTTGATTGATGCGGGTGACTTGGTCATCGCCAGTTCGGGGATTGCCTTCGATACCGACGGAATGCTCCGTACAAGAGGCGCATTCGTAGACGAATCGCATCTTCCTTTGTGCCTCAACACCAGCACAATCCGATTTAAGGCGAAACCCGGAATCTCTGATTTGGGCTACCTAAAACACTGGCTCGACAGTTTGGAGTTTAGGGAAGAGATAACCAGAAGAGTCACCGGCAGCGCACAACAGAATTTTGGACCTTCTCACTTGAAGGCTTTAAAAATCACGCTGCCACCAATCCTTGAGCAGCGCCGCATCGCCGCCATCCTCGACAAAGCCGATGCACTTAGAGCCAAACGCCGGGAAGCCTTGGCGCAATTGGACAGCCTCACGCAGTCGATATTCATTGAGATGTTTGGGGACCCCGCCACAGATTCACCAAAGTGGCCAAGTATTGAACTTGATAGCGTCGCGGAATTGGTAACCGGCTATCCATTTCGCAGCGAAGACTATGTCGGACTTACGGAAGGCATAAAACTATGCCGAGGTGCAAACGTGCTGCCGGGCCGTTTGGACTGGCGCGATACGGCTTGTTGGCCGTATGCAAAGGTTTCGGAAGCCGATGCTTTTCAGTTGCAAAGTGGCGACATAGTTATGGCAATGGATCGTCCTTGGATTTCTGAGGGCTTCAAACTCGCTCAAGTTACGGCTGCTGACTGTCCTCTCTTGCTTGTACAGCGGGTTGCACGAATACGGCCCAGCAGTGCAATCACAAACGAATACCTCTTTAGTGTGTTGAGTCATGCGATGTTTGCTCGGCACTGCAAGCCAACGGAAACGACGATTCCTCACATTTCCCCGAAGGACATCCGCTCCTATGCTTTTCCGTTGCCACCATTTCCACTCCAACAAAAATTTGCCGCTTTCATCCAGTCAGTCGAAGTCCTCAAAGCCACCCATAACGCCGCGTTGCAGGAATTGGATAGACTGTTTGCATCCCTCCAACACCGTGCCTTTCAAGGAGAACTCTAAATGCGCCCCTCGCTTGCCTTGAGTACCCACCGCGAAGCAATCCGAGCCATTGCCCTACGGCACCGGGTAACTAACGTGCGGGTGTTCGGTTCGGTAGTTCATGGTGACGATACCGATAGCAGCGACCTCGACATTCTGGTGGAACCGACCTCGGAAACCACCATGATGGACATTGGTGCCATCCGATACGAACTCAACCAATTGCTGGGTATTCCGGTGGATGTGCTGACACCTCGCGCCCTACCGGACCATTTCAAGTCCGTGGTTTTACGTGAGGCAATGCCAGTATGAGTAAATCTGACATCCTGCGATTGCCCGAGTATTTGGGACACATTGTTGAAGCTATTGACCGGGTTCATCGCTACGTGGATGACATGGTTGAGTTGACCTTTCTCCAAGATGAGAAGACACAGGATGCAGTGATTCGCAATTTTGAAGTGATTGGTGAAGCGTCCAACAACATCAAGAAATTTCACCCTGAATTTATCACCCAGCACCCGGAAGTGCCACTCAACTTCGCATATGAGATGCGAAACGCGCTTGCCCACGGATATTTCAAGATCGACTTTGAAGTGGTCTGGAAAACCATTCACACTGACCTGCCAGAGCTACGCACCCAAGTGGCGGCACTGATTACCCCATGAGCAATTTCGCGTTCCTCCAAGCCGAATGGCCGCTGATGTTTGAGTCGGCCACGCGAGTCGAGGAAACGGCGAACACCGATGCACGCACATCCTGCTTCTACGCTCGTCGCACGCTGGAAATGGCCGTGGCATGGCTGTTCCAGCATGACAAGTCTCTACGGCTACCCTACCAGCCCAATCTGAATGCATTTATCCACGAGCCGACGTTTCGCACGGTAGTGGGCGACACGATTTTCACCAAGGCCAATGTCATTCGCAGTCTTGGCAACAAGGCCGTTCACGAGAACCAGCGCATGGTCCCCGCTGATGGACAGGCCGCAACCCGTGAGCTATTCCACTTTTGCTACTGGATGGCTCGGACCTATGGGCGCAGGGCAAGGCCAGACTCGGGTCTGACTTTCAAGACTGCGCTGCTGCGCAGTGCCACTACAGCAACAGCATTGCCGCCCCAGACAGTGGCCCAGTTGCAGTCGTTGGAAACCCAGCTCAAGGAGCGGGATGTAAAGGTTACCGCTCTGCTGTCCGACAAGGCCGCGCTGGATGCCGAACTGAAAGCCTTGCGCGATGAGGTGGCAGCGGTCAAAGCCGCCAATGCGGTCCAACCCGACACGCACGACTACTCCGAAGCAGAAACGCGGGACTATTACATTGACCTGCTGTTGCGGGAAGCCGGGTGGCAACTGACTGACAAGAATCTTGAGGTGGAAGTCAGCGGTATGCCCAACAACCAAGGCAAGGGCTTCGTTGATTACGTGCTGTGGGGTGACGATGGCAAACCGCTGGCTTTAGTGGAAGCCAAACGCACACGCCGGGATGCTAAGGTAGGCCAGCAACAAGCCAAGTTGTACGCCGATTGCCTGCAAGCGCAGTATGGGCAGCGCCCTGTCATTTTTTATTCCAATGGCTATGAGCACTGGATGTGGAACGACACGGCCTACCCACCCCGGGCGGTGCAAGGGTTTTACAAGAAGCAAGAACTGGAATTGATGATTCAGCGGCGCACCAGCCGCAAACCGTTGGCACAGGCGGTCATCAATCCTGACATCATTGGCCGTTACTACCAAACCCGTGCCGTGCGGCGCATTGGTGAAACCTTTGAGAAGGACAACCTACGCAAGGCGCTGGTTGTGATGGCAACAGGCGCAGGCAAGACCCGCACAGTGATTGCACTGGCCGACGTGCTGATGCGCTGCAACTGGGCCAAACGGGTGCTGTTTCTGGCTGACCGTGTGGCGTTGGTCAATCAGGCGGTCAACGCCTTTAAGAAGCATTTGCCCGATTCATCGCCGGTCAATCTGGTCACAGAAAAGAACACCGATGGCCGGGTGTTTGTGTCTACCTACCCCACGATGATGGGACTCATTGACGAGGCTAGCGATGGCAACCGAAGATTCGGTGTCGGGCACTTTGATCTGATCATCATCGACGAAGCCCACCGCTCGGTTTACCAGAAGTACCGGGCAATTTTTCAGTATTTTGATTCACTTCCGTCCGGTCAAAAACCGAACAAAATCAACTGGTTAGCGTCGGGTGGTAGTTCAGTTTTGTAGTCATCGGTCTGCAAGGCGCATGAAATCAGGGTTTTTTCGAAAACCGACACCGACAAAATCTGTAGACAAGTG
>CAJBMJ010000573.1 GCA_903954045.1 uncultured beta proteobacterium
AGGCGAGCCAGCCAGTGCGCGTCATGAGCGGGGCTCTCGAGGGAAGTGTCACGTTGTTCATGCTTCTGCGCTCCGGCCCTTCATGGCGAAAATTCCTTGCGGGCGCTTTTGAATAAAAAGGTTCGTCCGGGGAATCTGTGGGTAGTTTTTGACGGTTCTATAGTTCAGCGAGTCGGATTTTCAAGTTGCACAGTTAACGCGTCCGCCATGGACAAGTCACCTGTCCACAGGACAAGCCTGTGGACAGCCGCTTCGCGGTGCGTGACTTGCCCACCGCTCCTCGATTTGAAACCTACGGTCTGACGCGCTGACGCTTGCCAATACCCGTTGAGATAGAAATCACCAAATGCCCAATGGCAGCTGAGGCCTACTTCTGTTGGCTATCAGCGCGTGCCGCCAGGAATCGATTGAGCTTTTTGCAGGTCGAATCAAATGAGCGCTGCTCCTGCTCAGAGAAGCCGCCATGGATCAATGGCCCCTCGTCGTTGGCGATGGCCTCTCGAATCAACTCTTGAACCGGTCGTTTGCGTAGTTTTGGGGTCTCGTTGATGTCGCGGATGATTTCACCCCCGAGAAGCCACAAGTTGTCGCGGTGCAGGTTGCGAGTCTTGCGTGACAGACCCTGAGCGAGCAGGTCCAGCAGGAATGGCGTGAACACCGCAACGATCTGTTCGCCGGGGATAACGTCACGTTCTTCGCCACACCAACTTGCCGCCCAAGTCGCCAAATCCGGGCAGTAGGTGGCCAGATCTGGCGCGACTACGATGGCGCCCAATTCTTCCTTGGGTTTCTTTGGCATGCGTCTAATCTCGATATTGAACAACTGTTACCACTTCCCAGGCTTCGTCTACGTCGTCGCACGTTTGGTCAAAGCCAGCAACAGCATCGAAGTCGAGGTGCGAGAACGAAAGAATTCCAAAGGGATTTGTTCCATTTGCAGGCAGCCAGCTGCGACCTACGACCATCAACCTATCAGGCGGTACGAGTTCGTTCCCATCTGGGGCTATATGGTGTTTCTACTGTACAGCATGCGCCGGGTGAGTTGCCCAGATTGCGGCGTGAAGGTCGAGGCGGTGCCATGGGGTTGCGGCAAACACCAGATGACGACAGCCTATGTCTTGTTCCTGGCGCACTGGGCCAAAAAGTTATCGTGGAAAGACGTGGCGCTGTCGTTTCACACTTCCTGGGACAAGGTCTGTCAAGCGGTCGAAGTAGTGGTGGCATGGGGACTTGAGCACCGCACGCTGGGGCCGATCCAAGCGATTGGTGTAGATGAGATTGCCTACGGCAAGGGCCACAAGTACCTGACGCTGGTCTACCAGATTGACGCGCAGTGCACCCGGTTGCTTTGGGTTGGACGGGAACGCACGGTCAAGACGTTCGAGGGATTCTTTGACATGATCGGAGAAGACCTGTCGGGCAAGATTGAATTCGTCTGCTCCGACATGTGGAAGCCCTACCTGCGGGTGATCCGCGAGCGTTGCAGCAATGCGCTCAATATTCTGGACCGGTTTCACATCGTGGCCAAGATGAATGACGCCCTTAACGATGTACGTTCGGCTGAAGCCAGAAAGTTAGTGGCAGACGGGTATGAGCCGGTTCTGAGCAAGACCCGCTGGTGCGTGCTCAAACGCAAAGAGAACCTCACCAGCAATCAGCGCATCCGCCTGCGAGACATATTGAAGTACAACTTGCAGACCGTACGGGCCTATTTGCTCAAGGAACAGTTCCAGCAATTCTGGGATTACGACTCGCCCACCTGGGCGGGAAAATTCCTGGATCAGTGGATAGCCCTGGTCATGCGCTCACGCATCGAGCCGATGAAGAAGGTGGCCAAGACGCTGCGCAATCACCGCGAGCTGATCCTCAACTATTTCAGGGCAAAAAAGCAGTTCTCCAGCGGTGTCGTGGAGGGCTTGAACAACAAGGTCAAAGTGACCATGAGAAAATCCTACGGGTTTCGTACCTTCAGAATCACAGAACTCG
The DNA here is from genome assembly GCA_903954045.1 of uncultured beta proteobacterium. GTDB lineage: Bacteria > Pseudomonadota > Gammaproteobacteria > Burkholderiales > Burkholderiaceae_C > Allorhodoferax. The sequence goes on from CAJBMJ010000573.1 coordinate 1,987, forward strand.
CCCTGTATCACGTGCTTGGCAAGCTTCCAGAGCCGGAACTGGCCCACAGATTCTACTGACGAAGCCAATTTTTGAATTCTTCATATGCCACTAATCTCGCCTTTCCAACCTGACCAGTCTGCAGAAAATGAATGGAGGGACCTTGTTCAGGGTGTTCCTGAAAG
>CAJBMJ010000574.1 GCA_903954045.1 uncultured beta proteobacterium
CAGTTTCCGGTGTTCACCATCGACCGCATCACGATGCGCCGGGACCCGATTTACCACTCAACGTATACCGGAAAGCCGCCAGATGAGCCAGCCGTGCTGGGCATGGCCCTGAACGAGCTGTTCGTGCCCCTGTTGCAGCGCCAGTTCCCCGAGATCACCGACTTTTACCTTCCGCCTGAGGGTTGCAGCTACCGCATGGCTCTGGTGCAGATCAAAAAAGCCTACCCCGGCCACGCCCGACGCGTGATGATGGGCGTGTGGAGCCACCTGCGCCAGTTCATGTACACCAAGTTCATCGTGGTGGTGGACGACGACGTCAACGTGCGCGACTGGAAGGAAGTCATCTGGGCCCTGACCACCCGGGTCGACCCGGTGCGCGACACCATGATGGTGGAGAACACCCCCATCGACTACCTGGACTTTGCCTCGCCGGTGAGTGGCCTGGGCAGCAAGATGGGGCTGGACGCCACCAACAAATGGCCGGGTGAAACGCAGCGCGAGTGGGGTCGAACCATTGCTATGGATGCTGATGTGCAACAGCGCATGGATGGCATCTTCGAGACACTCGGTCTATAAGCCAAATCGGGCTGCAGCCCCCGTGGAATGTGCGCATGGAGCTATCAATTCAGGAATAAGTAACGACCCGCCCACGCCGCAGTCATTTCGCCCATATCCGTTTGGACTGCGTGGGTCGCTTCTCCCGCACGCGCTAGTCAGAGGCGGGTTGACCAGTCAAGGCGACGGCTGTGAGCAAGCAGTGATTCGCGACGGCGAGCGCATGTTTTCGAAACACTGGCACCAACACATTTTGCGAATTCGCAATACGCCGCGAAAGCGTGCTGTCTAAGCTTGCCAATGATCGTGTGCATATCGGTGCATGCGATTGATTTCCCTCGCAACCTTTTTAGACTCGGAGGTATTTGACATGAGCAACCTGAATTTGTTTGAACCACGCCTGTTTAGACCCGCTTTGAGCGATCCGTTTGATTCCATGTTCAACCGGTTCATGGCACCAATGCGGATGGAAATGGAGAACGGTGCAGTCGATATGCGGCTGGATGTCACCGAAGTTGACGGAAAGTACAAAGTCTGCGCTGACATACCCGGCTTCAAAAAGGAAGACATCAACGTGCGCATTGACGGCAACATCGTCCAGATCGACGCCGCCGCCAAGAAGCAGAAGGAAACCAAAGACGAAGGCGGCAAGGTGTTGCGTAGTGAACGTTGGGAAGGCGCTGTATCACGCACGTTTTCGCTGACGCAGGACGTCGATGAAAGCAAGGCCACCGCGAAATACGAGGACGGTGTCCTGACACTTGAGTTGCCAAAGAAGGCATCTACGATATCAAAACGACTCCAAATCGAGTGAACCTACTGTCGAACTACCGCAAGCTAGCATGAAGACTGGCAGCAATATGTCTAGCGCGAACAATCGGTGGAAATAGCGGTGGCAGCCTACGGGCGGGCAGGGGTCACCGCTCTGGGACGACGGTGATGCGCCGATGTGCGATGGTGGCGCGATCGAGCCGGACCGGGATCTAGCGGCACAACCCGCACCGGACTTTGAAGTAGATCAGCGCGTCAGTTGGTGAACAGGGCGAATCGCCGATTGGCTGGTCTTGCCGCTGGGCGAAGCCTCGGCTCGGGCGGTTGAATGGCCTATCCGGTATCGCGGTGGCACTGGGCAACGCCTTGCGCAAAGGTGCCGATGTGCGCGCCGCGCAACAGCGCCAGGTGGAGCACCCAAGTGCTTGGTGCGTGAGCACGTGGCGTGGGCGCTGGCAAGCAAGAAACTCCTGATTTGATAGCTTATGACATAGGGCTGGAAGCGGTTTCTGCTTCAAATCGCTGTCCAATTTGCACTGCCACCGGTGTCACGGCCCCGACTTGGAATCGGGTGGCAAACTCCCAAAGCAAAAAGCCCCGGAATGGCGGGGCTTTTTGAAGTCAGGTTGCTTGGAACTTATGCTTTGCGGCGGCGCGAAACTGCGAGTCCGGCCAAGGCCAGGCCGAAGAGAGCGAGGGATTCGGGTTCGGGGACCACGTTGCCGAAGACTTGGACGTTGAGGTCGCTGACTTTGTCCCAGCTAGCACCATTGCCATAGTTAACGTTTGAAGCCCACGGTCCGCCAACTACCAAGCCACTGCTGTCAACTTTCGCCCAAAGAATTGAGCCATCGGCCCCATCTTGAGGAGATCCGCTAAGTGCTGCGTTGGATGCATGAGCAAAAGGAGCAGGGTAGGTGCCGCCAATCCCCGTCAGGAAAAAGTCATATGTCTGCCCTGCCGCCAATATGATGTTTACGGCGAAATCAACTTGCTGCATGGCGTAGAAAGTCCCCGATCCACCTTGGTATTCAGCACCAGTCGAATACTTGACTGGAGAAATGGAACCTGCGCCAGACACGATAGCCATGTCCGATCCATCAACACCACCCCACAGCGTCGCAGAAGTCATGCTTGGCTCAACGGTCCACATCCGGATGGTGTCGATCGACCAATCCAGGTTGCTGTTATTCTTGAACGTATCGCCATCGACCCAGGAAACGTCCGGTTGGCTGGGATCGGTGCCTTCGGTCCACGCGACATTGGATCGGTTGCTGCCAGCGGCATTATTCAAATTTGCTGTCGGCAAACCGCGATCAACGAGCACAATCGAAGCCGTTGCGGTTCCTGAAATTAGGGCGGCCACGAGTGAAATCGCAGCGAATGAATACTTAATCATGAATGTTCCTTGAAATTACCTATTCGACAAACCTTCGAATGACACAATTCAACGCACTTTCTATGCCAGACACTTTTTTTGTGCTTAACCCATTGTTTTCATTGAGTAAATCTGAAAGTTCAGCCTCTCTCGAAGACGATCTATTCCAAGCTGCTCTGACACGTGTCAACACCTTGCTACCCCACACTTCGTCGGGTTAGTTGAGTTCCTTTGCCAGCAAGTAAACCGGAATACGGCTGTGTATTTGAGATTCGAAGCATCAACCAAGGGTTTGCCCAGTGCTTACCCTTCGCGTCACCCTACCATTGTGGCAAGGCAGATCATTGCTGCAAAGGATGCAAAGGTGTAAAAAAATTCGACAAACCGACTGAAATGCGGCGTCGGTGGTGCATTCGCGGGTGCCAAATTACTACAAATTTGATATCTACAAACGCAGTATTCACGAGTGCTAGAGGCCGATATGCCTGATTTTTCTGCCATCCGAGAGGATCCTGTCGGAAGGCATGGGTTGCCGCGCTGCGCTCGCAACGACGGTGTAATCCGTTGGGTAGTGCCTACCGCTTAACGCTGCGCGATGCGGCGCAGCATCAGCATAAGTGCCTTGCGATCGGTGGCACCGGTTCGTTGCTGCATAGCCGCCAAATGCTCATTGGCGGTGTGGCGCGAGATGCCCATGGCGCGGGCAGCGCCAGCCACGGTTTTGTCTTCCAGCAGGTGGGCCGCCAGATCGCTTTGACGTGGTGTCAAGCCGAGTTGTTGCGCCAGCAGGGTGGCGCGTTCGCTCAGGTTCGGGGCATCGAGCAATGCTGTGACGGCGATGTGCACAGACTCTGGCAATGCGCGCAGCAAATAACTTACTGCCGTGCCATCACGGTCCTTCCAGGGTAGCCGCGTGGGACTGCTGACCTTGCTCAGTGCTTTGTGCAGAGCACGCGCGCCGCCCGCACCTACCAGTTCCAGCCTTTGCCCCACCACATTCACACGTTCACCGGTGCGCGCCAATTCTTGGGCCGCCGCGTTGCACTCAAGCACAAAGGCCTCATGGTCCACGATCCAGGTGGGGGGAAGGTATTCAAACAGCCCGGCTTGCAGGCTCTTGCGGGCTGCATCGGCGGCGGTATGCATGTGCACGGCAAAGGCTTCGCATTGGGGGCGTCGCGCCGAGCCGCCGTGGCCACACGTGTTGCCGTAGTTGGCGCAGTGGGTCATGCGCCCGGCCCACGCCGCCAGATCTGCGGGACTGCGCAAAGGCGTGTCGGGGGTCAGCTCCATGGTGCAACGGAATTGTGTGTGGGCGGGAAGGGTCTGCAGGATTGCGCACCATGCAGCGGGATCGGCGCGCGCAGTATGCAGGCGCGCTGCCAGTTGCAGCATGCGCAAGGCATCATCTGTTGTGTCTGCGTCCGCAGCGCAGGGCTGCGGCAATTTGAAGTCTTCCGACATTTCTGCCTCCCTGGGCTTGTTCTTGTGTGCCCATTATGGTTCACGGACGTCGACCCGTTCTGATGCCTCCCTCCAACCCTGTGCGATGTTGGCTCCGCTGAATTTGAGCCGTTTATCGCCTCGTTCTACCTGCCGTGGGCGCTCAAGTGGGTATTCGGTACGATCGTGGACGTGTTTTCGTCGGACCGCTTTGACCGCCGCAGGGGATGGATGACGACCAGTTGGCTGCGTGGGCGTGTGGACCCGGTGCGCGACACCGTGATGGTGGAGAGCACCCCCATCGACTACCTGGACTTTGCCTCGCCGGTGAGTGGCCTGGGCAGCAAGATGGGGTTGGGCGCCACCAACAAATGGCCGGGTGAAACGCAGCGCGAGTGGGGTCGAACCATTGCTATGAATGCTGATGTGCAACAGCGCATGGATGGCATCTTCGAGGCGCTGGGGATGTGAGTCGGCAGACCGAAAGTCACCTGCTACGAGCGCTAGCCAATTGACGAACCTCGGTTCGCAGGGCTCACGGATTTCAGCACCAAAACAGTTACCGGTGCGAAAAATTGATGCCATACTCGGACGCGCGCGGGCGAATCCTATCTATAGTCGTGCAAGGGGGAAATGATGACGGGCTTCTTGATATTTATTGTTGTCGTACTTGCTCTTTATTTTCTCCTCAAATTAGGTGAACGTGGCCTAAAAGCGGAGGCAGAGTTTATTGAGCGATTCAAGGCGGAGCACCAATTCAATCCAAGCAAAATTTACAAGCTGTTGTTGGCGCTAGATGCTGAAAAGAAGTTACTTGCGTTTTTAAATAATGGCTCAGGTGACAAGGTCGTCATAGTTCCCTTAAGTGAAATCGCTGTTATCGAAAAATACCATCAATGGGAGCCGGGTTTCAGTAGCGGCAAGGATTTTCTTAGGGTACGGACCAAAGACCTGAAAGAAATGATGGTGGAGTTTGGCGGTAACGATGGTTACCAAATATCTGATTGGATTGAAAGTGTCCGAATACTCAGCGGGGTCGTAAGTTTTGGTGGTGCATACGTCAAATCCGAGACTGGCAATTGACGATGCGGTCGCTGTTGCTCATTTGCGCGCTAGCGTGAGAGCGGAGTTGCGAATTGGCGTACAGCGACTGTGGTGCCAAAGCCGACACAATGGTGCCGACACTTTGCTGATGTGCGGATGACTAGCTTTTGGCTGTACAAGAACGCATCACCATTTGCCGCCCGAGGGCCGCAGCTACTGCGTGGGTCTGGTGCAGATCATGAGTGAAAGAGCGCATGGATGGCATCTCTACGACGCTGGGGATGTGAGTTAAGTTGGGTTTGGCCCCTCGTGGAATATGCGTTGACCACTATCAATTCAGGAGTAATCGACGTGAGCCCAAGTTCTTGCTGAAAGCGTCTGTAGCAGTATTGTTGCCCTGAACGTCTGATGCATTCAAATCCATGACACCACGCAAATATTGCCACCTTCCTATCCTGTTGTTGCTTTGGAGCCTGACTGCGGTCGCGTCAGCCCAGGCAAGGCATCAGCCCATCACCATTGGGCTATTTGGCGATACGTCCTACAGCCATCGCGAGCGCGAATTGCTGCCTGAATTGATGGCAGAGATGGACGCCGAAGACCTTGCGTTTGTGGTTCATGATGGCGACATCAAAAGTGGTGGTTCGGTCTGTAGTGATGAGGTTTTCCTCGACATTTTGGGCGTATTCAAGGTGTCGCGGCATCCGCTCATCTATGTTGCCGGCGACAACGAATGGACCGATTGCCACCGCCGCAGCAATGGCGCCTACGACCCGCTGGAGCGGCTGGCCAAACTGCGCTCGCTGTTTTACCCCGATGACAAGACTTTGGGGCAGCGCCAGTTTGAGCTGACGCGGCAAAGTCGGGACCCGGCCTTTGCGGCCTACCGCGAGAACGTTCGCTGGGAAGCTGCGGGTGCTGTTTTTGTGGGTTTGAATCTGCCGGGCAGTGACAACAACTACGACGGCACCCAGCGCGGGAGCGGGCCGTCACCAGAGTTCCTGCAACGCAGCCCGGTCATTGGGCTTTGGCTGAAGCAGGCCTTTGCCCGTGCCCGTGCCATCCAGGCCGCCGGTCTGATGGTGGTTATTCAGGCAAACCCAGACTTCGAGGCCGCAGCCGCAGGAAAAGCGAACCGGGGCTACAAAGACTTTCTGAACCAGCTGCGTGAGGAAACTCTGGCCTTTGCAGGCCAGGTGGTACTGGTGCATGGCGACTCACACCAGCAACAGATCAATCAGCCATTGCGTGACCTGACAACAGGCGAAGTGATAGCCAATTTCACCCGGGTAGAAACATACGGCTCCCCCTGGATGGGCTGGATCAAGACCACCGTGGACGCCCGAGATCCCAAGGTCTTTCGTTTCGAGGCGCGACCTTTTCAGGCGAAGTTATCGCCCAAGAACTAACATTTGTCGGCCTATGCAACCCAGTTTACGTCTATCACGCTGTCAAGTAAATCGGCCTGTAGCCCCTGTGCAGTATGCGCAAATAGCTATCAATTCAGTAGTGTTCGGCCTGCGGGGCATCGGGACATTTTGATCGTTTAAATGGGCTTTTTTGCGGGCGCTGTGGCATGATCACCTGTGGTGCCAGGGGTACCGCAAACAATTTGTACATTCGATCCTCTGGGGAGGGAGTCCATGCACACTGGCCGCCGCCGCACCTTGCAGGCACTTTGCGCTGCTGCATTGTTGCCCGGTCGGGCATGGACGCAACAAACCGACGCGCCCAGCCCGGGCGCTGACACGGTCATACGCCTCAACCTGCCTGGCCCGGGCTCCTTGCCTTTCTTGCCGCTTGAATTGATCAGCGCCCTGGGTTTTGACCGTGAAGTGGGCGCGCGTCTGGTCTTGCGCTACCACCCCAGTGGCATTCGGGCCCTGGAGGACGTGCTGGTTGGCAATGCCGACTTTGCCGCCCTGGGGTTTCCAACGCTTCCGGTACTCATGGCCAAAGGCAAAGACGCGCTGGCCATTGCGCCCATTTCAGGTGAGCAACAGGTTTTTCATCTGCTGGTGCGCAAGGATTTGTCTAAAAAGATCACCCGGATTGAAGATCTGGCAGGACGCACCATTGGCACCTCTACTGGCAGCCCCAATGGAAAGACCTATTTGCAGATGGTGGTAGAAATTGTGCTCAATGCCCACGGCGTTGCACCACATCAGGTGCGATGGCTTCCTACCGGGCAAAACTGGGAGAGCGCCAGCGGCGCCTTTATCAGCCAAGCTGCCGACGCGCTGTTTTGTGAGCAACCCTTTCCGAACCGCTTGGTCCGTGAAGGGCTTGGGGTGTCACTGCTGGACCTCAGCGACAAGCGCACCCACGCGGGTCTGGCTGGCATCGATGCGCTTCGCAGTGTGGTCGCCACCCACCGCGCGCTGCTGAACCATCCCGACGGGCAGCGCAAGGCCGAGCTGATGGTGCGCATGGTGCGCCGAACGCTGGTGTGGCTGCGTGCCGCTACGCCGCAGGCAGTTTCCCGACAAGCCAGTATGCGAAGCGACAAGGAGCGGCAAGACATTACTGAGCTGCTCACCAAAACGCCGTACATCTATAGTGCAGATGGACGATTCAACCTCCAGCAGGTTCGGGACACCGATGTTTTTCTTCGCGCCGCTCAGGGCGACATGCGCTTTCCTGCGGCGATTAGCCGCATCGAGACCCGCTGGGCCGGTCAACAGGCATGACCCTCCCACAGCCATCCCCGAACAAACGCCTGACGATTCGCCGTCAGGCACTCATTCGACTGGCTGGCGTCATGCTGGTGCTCATGGTGGGCATATCGGTCATCGGC
>CAJBMJ010000575.1 GCA_903954045.1 uncultured beta proteobacterium
CCCAAGTGCGTTGCCAAAACTTTTCCGGACTACTTTGAAACCCTGTTTTCGGTGGCCTCTGCGCAGGGCGATTCCGTTCCGGTTATCTGCATCGACGGCCCCACTGCGTCGGGCAAGGGCACGCTGGCGGCGGAAATGGCCAAGCGTTTGGGCTACCATTTTCTGGACTCCGGCTCGCTCTACCGCATCACCGGTTTGTCTGCTACCAAAGCTGGAATTGCGCTGGACGTTGCCCATGAGCAACAAATTGCAGACCTGCTGAGCAGCCTGCCCATCCACTTTGAAGGCAGCCGTATCTGGCTGGGGCAAGAGGACGTCAGCGATGCCATACGCACCGAAGAAGCGGGTATGAACGCCTCCAAAGTCTCGGCTTTCCCGCTGGTGCGCTCCGCTTTGGTGGATTTGCAGCGCGGTTTTCGAAAGCTTCCTGGTCTGGTGGCTGACGGGCGGGATATGGGCACGGCCATCTTTCCGCAAGCAACTCTCAAGGTGTTTTTGACCGCCAGTGCAGCCTGCAGGGCCGAGCGGCGCTATAAGCAGTTGATTTCAAAGGGAATTCCCGCTAAACTCGACAGTCTTCGCACTGATTTGGAAGCGCGTGACGCCAGGGACTCATCCCGAGCCGTCTCGCCTTTGAAGCCAGCAGAAGACGCCAAGCTGCTCGACAACTCGGATTTATCGGTAGAAACATCGGTCAATCTGGTGCTGGAATGGTGGCAAAGCAAGCAGCCTTTTAGCCAACGCTAAAGGGCGGCAAAAAAGCCAAGGGCAAGTGCCTTTGCATGGCCCCCACGGCTCTCCTCGCGCGACAGCGCACTGGCTTTGGGGTTCAACAACTTAACCCCGCGATACATATCGCAATCTACATGTCTGAATCTTTCGCAGCCCTATTTGAAGAATCGCTACAACGCTCGGAAATGCGCACTGGTGAAGTTATCACCGCTGAAGTGGTCCGCATCGAGCACAGCTTCGTTGTTGTCAACGCTGGCCTCAAGTCCGAAGCCTACGTGCCAATCGAAGAGTTCAAGAGCGACAAGGGCGAGCTCGAAGTCCAAGTAGGTGACTTCGTCTCCGTGGCCATCGACTCCGTGGAAAACGGCTATGGCGACACCATCCTTTCCCGTGACAAAGCCAAGCGTCTGGCTTCCTGGATGAGCCTGGAAAAGGCCCTCGAATCCGGCGAATTCGTCACCGGCACCACCTCCGGCAAAGTCAAGGGCGGCCTGACCGTTCTGGTCAACGGCATCCGTGCTTTCCTGCCTGGCTCGCTGGTAGATACACGTCCCACCAAGGACCTGTCTCCCTACGAGAACAAGACCATGGAATTCAAGGTCATCAAGCTCGATCGCAAGCGCAACAACGTGGTGCTGAGCCGCCGCGCTGTGGTGGAAGCCTCCATGGGCGCAGAGCGCGCCAACCTGATGGCCACTCTCAAAGAAGGTTCTGTGGTGCAAGGCGTGGTCAAGAACATCACCGAGTACGGTGCATTCGTGGACCTGGGCGGTATCGACGGCCTGCTGCACATCACCGACATGGCATGGCGCCGTGTCCGTCACCCTTCTGAAGTGGTGCAAGCCGGTCAGGAAATCAC
>CAJBMJ010000576.1 GCA_903954045.1 uncultured beta proteobacterium
CTTCCAGCGGCCACTACTGAGCAGGGTGTTTTGGGCAGTGCGCACTCACTGGCCCCCTTTTCGGACAAACAGGCCTTGTGGGCGCCAGATCAAAATCGCGATCGTCAGGCTGTACACAATGAAGCCTCCCATCTTGGGGATGTAGTACTTGCCCGCCACGTCAGCCACACCCAGTAACAATGCAGCCAACAACGGCCCGGTGATGCTTGATGTACCACCCACCGCCACCACAATCAGGAAATAGATCATGAACTTGAGCGGGAAACTGGGGTCCAGCCCCAGCACTTCAGCCCCCAACGCACCACCCAGACCGGCCAAACCCGAACCGACGGCAAAGGTACCCAGAAAAACCGTGTTCACATTGATGCCCAAACCTGCTGCCACGCGCTGGTCGTCCACCGACGCGCGCAGGCGGCTGCCAAAACGTGTTTTGGTCAGCACGTACTGCAGACCCACGGTCAGCGCCGCACACACGGCGATGATGAATAAACGGTAGTGACCCATGCCGAGCATCCAGACGCCCTCGCCCATTTCAGTGCGACCCTTTAGCCACTCGGGCAACTGCACGTTTTGCTGGCTGGAGCCAATGAAGTAAGTCGCCGTGGCCACGGCCATGAAGGTCAGTCCGATGGAAAACAGGACCTGGTCCAGGTGGGGCTTGTGGTACAGCGGGCGGTACAGTGTGCGCTCCAGAATGCCGCCCAGCAACCCCGCACCCAAAAAGGCTAGTGGAAGGCAAACCAGAAACGGTACGTCCATCTTTTGCATTAGCAGAACCGTGATGTAGCCGCCCACCATGGCAAACGCTCCGTGTGCGAGGTTGATGAAATTCATCAACCCCATGGTCACGGCCAACCCCACAGCAAGGATGAATAACAGCATGCCGTAGGCAATGCCGTCAAAGAGAATGGTCAGCATGGAACGCTAGCCACACACCCCCTGCTACTTGTTCTTGCCAGGATCCTTGACGTCCTTGATGGCCTCAAACTCAACGTTATGCAACTGCCCATCCTGACGCAGTACCTTGCGCAGGTAAATGTTGTGCACCACGTCACGGGTTTGGCTGTCAATGAACATTGGCCCACGCGGGCTCTCGAAGATCTGGCCCTTCATGGCTGCCAACAAGCCATCGCCACCGCCCTGGCCCTTGCTGGCCTTGAGCGCTTCGTAAATCACACGCATGCCGTCATAGCCACCCACAGCCATGAAGTTGGGACGCATACCCTTGTTGGCTTTCTGGAAGGCCTCGACAAACTTCTTGTTCACGGTAGAGGGGTGTGCTGCCGAGTAATGGTGCGAGGTAACCACGTTGAGCGCACCGTCGCCCATGTCGTTGAGTTGGTCGTCATCGGTGACGTCACCGGTTCCGATCAGCTTGATGCCGGCCTTGTCCATGCCGCGCTCCAAAAACTGCTTCATCACCGCGGCACCTGCGCCGGACGGAACAAACACAAACAGCGCGTCGGGTTTTTGGTCACGCACTTTTTGCAAGAAGGGGGCAAAGTCAGGGCTGCGCATGGGCACGCGCAAGGACTCGGCTACCTGGCCACCGTTGAGCAGCAAGCGTTCAATGAAATACTTTTCGGCATCGATGCCGGGGCCGTAGTCACTGACGAGGGTCACCACCTTCTTGATACCGTTCTTGGGTGCCCAGTCGCCCATCGCCACCGCCGCCTGGGCCAGCGTAAAGCTGGTGCGCACGATGTAGGGCGATGCTTGGGTGATGCTGCTGGTCGCAGCGGCCATCACCACCATAGGAGTTTTGGACTGGGTGGCAATGGGTGCCGTCGCCAGAGCCGAGGGGGTGATGCCGAAACCTGCCAGTACATTCACTTTCTCATTGACCACCA
>CAJBMJ010000577.1 GCA_903954045.1 uncultured beta proteobacterium
AGTGCAGCCGTTCAGGCTACGCAAGCCCAGGCTTTGTGGCTCGGCGAATATGGCATTGCGAAGCTGCAAAAAGGGTGTGGCTGCCCTCGCTGCGGCAACACCGGATTCCTCGGGCGCCTGCCAATTTACGAAATATTGACGGTGGATGAGTCCTTGGCCAATGCCATCGCCGACGGCCAGAGTCGCGCGAAGCTGCAGGACATAGCACTGTCTTCGGGCTTCGAGCCCATGCTCGAAATGGCCAAGTGGCGCATCTCGCAGGGCGAGACTACGTTTGAAGAAGTGACGCGGGTAACGGGAGACGACTTGGTTGCTTGAGGTCAGGACAGGTTCATACAAGCAACTCCCGGGTTCAAGGCGCAGGCGTATCCCGGTGTGACACCTCAAAGCCATCGGCCACGTAGGCGGGGCCCTTCATCAACCAGACAATGGTGCAGAAAATGCCCAGCGTCAAAATCAAGGTCCAGATGAAGATGACCAGCGCCACCATGTAAAAGTCAAACATCTGGATACTGCGCGCCATTTCAGCCGCACTGCCTTGCTCGATAAGCCACCTGGCGGCAACTGACGCAAGCGCGGGCAGCAAGGTGCCTGCAACCACCATCGTGGGAATCAGGCGCAGCAGTCGCACCTCCGCTCCGTAGGGGGCGCGCTGAAAGCCCGGGAGCTTGTTGAGCCAGTTCAATTGAGGGCTTTCTCAATGGCTTTGACGAGCACCGGACTTTGCGGCGTCGTGAGGCTGCTGAAACTGTCCACCACCACACCATTGCGGTCAATCAGGTATTTGTAGAAGTTCCAGCGGGGAGTTTTTCCCGTGGCTTTTTCCAACGCGCTGTAAAAAGCGTTCTTGGAGTTTCCGGAGACCACCGTTTTGGACATCATGGGAAACTTCACGCCATAGGTGTTGAAGCAAAAGTCGGCAATCTCCTTCGCAGTGCCGGGCTCCTGCTGACCAAAGTCGTTGGATGGAAAGCCCAGCACCACCAGGCCCCGCTTTTCGTATTTGGCGTAAAGTGCCTCCAGTCCCTCATACTGGTTGGTGAAGCCACAGAAGCTTGCGGTGTTGACCACCAGAATCGCCTTGCCCGCGTACTGGCACAGGTTTTGGGGCGCATCGTCCTGCAGGCGATTGAACTGGTGATTCAGTATCGCAGGACAGCTGGCATGTGATGCGTTGCCCCAGACCATCAGAGCGACTAGCAAAAGCGCGCTGCGAATTTTCACCGTGAACATTGGGTTTTGCATTCTTTCAATCTAAATCAATGGGTCAGTTAGGACGTTGGCAACACCTTCGGGTTAATTAACTCACCGAGCTTGGCGTTGGCTCTAAAGCCAGCCTGATCAGATGAAAACTCGGGCTTCAATCGATCCAGGTAGTACAGCTGGAGAGAACCCTTGTTCTTGAGTTCCACACTACCACGTTCCGTTGCATCAAAGTAGGCCTTGACGTGGTGGTAAACCTGCTCGGAAACCAATATTCGCCCAGTCTCACCCTCACTCTCAATGCGAGCAGCCACATTAACTGCATCACCCCAAATGTCGAACGTGAAGCGCTGCATGCCAATGGTGCCGGCGATGACCGCACCGGTATGAATACCGATGCGCAGTTCGAAGAACGGCAAGCGCAAGCGCGAGCGCTCCGCCTGAATTCGCTTCATTACTTCCAGCATGCCCAGTGCAGCCAGACAGACCCGAAGCACATGCAGCCGATCAACCTCCGGGACTCCGGCTACAGCCAGATAGGCATCGCCAACGGTCTTGATCTTTTCCACTCCATGCACCCGCACCACCTCGTCAAAGGCGGCGAAGTAATGATCAAGCAGTCCAATGAGCGTTCGAGGCTCAAGGCGTTCTGCAAACCGCGTAAATTCCTGGATATCAGCGAACAGGATGGTCGCGCTGGGGTAGTAGCGTGGCTCTACTTTGCCGGTGGCTTTCAATTCTTCGCTGATCGTCGCCGGAAGTATTCGGTCGAGCAGCTTGTCCGAGATATCTTTCTGAGAGGCCAGTTCGCGGTGGGCCTTATCAAGGGCACGCATCGCCTCGTCGAGTTCAATGATCCGTCGCCGATGTTCCAGCAGACTGACCAACTGTTGCGCCAAACGTCGAAGCGTTTCCTGCTGCTCGATGGTCAACTTCCGGGGAACGAAGTCCATGACGCAGATCGTCCCCAATGCATAACCTTCCGGGGTAATCAGCGGCATGGCGCAATAGAACCGGTAGTAGGGCTCATTCACGACGAAATAGAACTCACGGTAGCGGTCGTCGATTGCCAAGTCTTCCGCAATCACCAATTCGGTTCCGGCAACGGTTAACGAGCAAAATGAAATTTCTCGCGGGCAGCCGGTGAAATCCTCAGGCATTCCATACTTCGACTTGAACCAGAACCGGTCCTCATGGATGAAGGACACATAAGACACAGGACAGCCAACAATCTGGGCCGCCAGATCGCCCAGTTCGTTGAAGGCAATTTCAGGCGGCGAGTCCATGATCCGGTACGTCAGGA
>CAJBMJ010000578.1 GCA_903954045.1 uncultured beta proteobacterium
CGAAGGCGTGCCATACGGTGTGCCCTTCAGGCTGCGAGCAGCAACTGCTCTAGTTTGACCACATCCACACAAAAAGCCCTGATGCCTTCTGCCAGCTTTTCGGTGGCCATGGCGTCTTCGTTCAGCGCTAATCGGAAACTGCCCTCATCAAAAGACACATGCTGCAGGTCCAGTGCCTGCGCCTGTGTGGCATTGAGGGCCTGCTCCAGAGGTGCCTGCGTCGCTGCCAGCGTGGCCAGCAGTTCCGGGCTGATGGTCAGCAGGTCACAACCCGCCAGAGCAGTAATTTGGCCCACATTGCGAAAGCTCGCACCCATCACCTCGGTGGCGATGCCAAACCTCTTGTAGTAGTTGTAAATCTGGGTCACCGATTGCACACCCGGATCATTGGCACCGGCCCGCTCCAACTCAACCCAGGCAGCGCCAGCAGACTTTTTGTACCAGTCGTAAATGCGGCCTACAAAGGGCGAAATCAGTTGCACCTTGGCCTGCGCGCAAGCCACTGCCTGACAAAACGAGAACAGCAAGGTGAGGTTGGTGCGTATGCCCTTGCGCTCCAGTTGCTGTGCGGCCTGAATGCCTTCCCAGGTGGAAGCGACCTTGATCAGCACCCGGTCGGTATGGATGCCCTGAGCCTGGTACAGCTCAATCAGTCGCTCAGCACGGGCCACAGTGGCGCTGGCATCAAAACTCAAACGCGCATCCACCTCGGTAGACACCCGCCCCGGAATGATGGACAAAATTTCACACCCGAAGCGCACGAGCAAGCGGTCCATGATCTCGTCCAGCGGACGTCCCCGGAACTGCGCGACTGCGTCCTTGAGCAAAGGTGCGTAATCGGGCTTTTGCACCGCCTTCAAAATCAGCGAAGGATTGGTGGTTGCGTCCTGCGGCAAATAGGTGCCGAGCTGCTTGAAGTCGCCCGTGTCGGCCACCACGGTGGTGTATTGCTTGAGGGCCTGGAGTTGGTTCGTAGCTTGGTTCATGCCCGCATTATCCCGCCCACCGCTTACGCAATCTGCACCACCGAGACGCCATGGTTGCCCAGTGACAGGCCCACCACCACGCCGTCTTCCAGCACATCCGTCAAGTCGGGAGAAACGACAAAAATCGGGCCCAGAGCGGTGTCGAAGGTGTACTCAAAAAAGCTGCCCAGGTAAGCCCGCTTGCGCAGCGTGGCCGTCAAGCCCCGTCCTTGGCGATCAATATGCCAGGCTTCCGGCCGCACTGCCACCTTGACTGCCCCAGCGGCAACAGCCTGCCTTGGCGTCACAGACAGTGGCCCAAGCTGCACCAGACCGTCCTGCGCGGCCACGCCAGGGAACAGCATGGCCTCGCCCATGAAACCCGCGACAAATTCGCTTCCGGGGCGCTCATACATGTCCTGCGGCGTACCGCGCTGCGCAATTTGCCCCTGGTTCATGACGATGATCTGGTCACTCACTGCCAGCGCTTCGCTCTGGTCATGGGTGACGTAGGCCACGGTCAAATGCAAACGCTGCTGCAGGCTGCGGATCTCTTCACGCATTTCGCGCCGCAAGCGCGCATCCAGATTGCTCAGCGGTTCGTCAAAAAGCAATACGCCCGGCTCCAGCACCAGCGCTCGGGCCAGCGCCACCCGCTGCTGCTGCCCGCCCGACAATTCACTGGGCAGGCGCTCGTCATAGCCCACCAGGCCCACATTGCCCAGCGTTTCTATGGCACGGCGCGCAGCTTCACCTTTTTCAACACCCGACATCTTCA
>CAJBMJ010000579.1 GCA_903954045.1 uncultured beta proteobacterium
CCCTCCAACAAGGCCGCCAGCGGACTGGGACGGGAGCTGGGGATTGCCACCTCGTCCATTGACCGGCTGTTGCTGGACCTGCAAGCGGGCCGCCAGGCACTGGACCGCAATACCGTGGTTTTTGTGGATGAGGCTGGCATGGCGGGGTTTGATGTCATGGAGAAGCTGTTCGAGCTGGCAGCGCAGTCGGGCGCCAAGCTGATTCTGACCGGCGACCCCGAGCAGTTGCCCGCCGTGGCACGGGGTAATGTGCTGCGCAAGCTCACCCAGATGGAGGCACTGACCTCCAGTGCGGACGCCCTGATGTACCTGGGACGCAATCTGGCGGACTGGAACCGGATCAGCCGCCAAAAACATGACTGGGCCAAGCAGGCCAGCATGTATTTTTCTCAAGGGTATGTGGGTGAAGGACTGCGGGAGTATGAAAGCCGCAACTGCGTGCATGGCGCGATGACCGCCACGCATCTTGGCGAGGATATAGCGCAGGCTTATCTCCAAGACCCTGCAGTGCCTGCCCAGAAATTGATTCTGGCCACCACCAACGCGCAGGTCAAAGCCTTGAATGCGGTGGTGCGGGACCGCCTCAAAGCGGCTGGCAAGCTGCATGGCGCGTGGAAGCTGCCCGATACCGGGATGGAGCTCAGTCTGGGGGACCGGCTGGTGTTCAAGGAAAGGCAACCCATTGAGCAGAATGCGACGCAAGCCAAGAAACCAAAGGATGCCAAAAAAGCCAAACCCGCCTTGAGGGCAAACATCGCCAAGAACGAGTTTGCCACCGTCATGGCGATTACTCGGCAACCCGATGGATCGCTGGATTTGCTGTGTCAACTGGATACGCCCAAGGACGATGGGACACCAAATCTGGTTCGACTCAATAGCCGCGCCATGGGAGAAATCGATCACGCGTTTGCCACCACCGTACACCGCTCCCAGGGCATGACAGTGGACTCCGTGTTCGCCGTGCCGGGGACGTTTCTGTCGAAAGAGCTTTTTTACGTGATGGCAACGCGCCATCGCGAACGACTCAATATCCACATGCTGGAGTCAGACCGTGCCACTTTGCTGGCAAAGGCCAGTCAGAACATGACCAAGCTGCACGCATGGGATCTGACGGATGCCCAGCGGGCTGGTGGGCAACCGACTTCCGGGATCCTGGTCAGGCTTCAGGCTTCGACAGACAGGCTTTTTGCATTGATGCAAAGAGAACGGGCGCGGTTTGAGGCAGTCATTGGTGGGTCAGTGCGCACGGCGATCCAGTTGCCTTTGGTTCAAGCCGGCATGCGCTCTATCCGGGAGGTGGGCTCGACACTGGAGGGGATTTTGAGTTGCGCGTCTGCGGTGCAACGTGACGTTGTCAACTTGGTTGGCGGGGCATGCAACCAGGGACAACCGAAACATCAGGCTGGGCGAAAAGCACAACCCGAGCACCTTGCGCAGTCCAGATAAGCCTGCCCACATTCACCACCGATACGGTCACGCCTGCGCATGGAAATCTGTCAGTGATGGGCTGCACAGGCATCCGGGATCGACAGAAAGCATGCCAAGCCTTGGCCCTCCTGACACGGGCCGTCACGCCCTCAGTAGCAGGGGTTGTGACATGAGTCGCATTGAATTGTCAGATGTAACGCCACTCCAATGCAGATCTTGGCACAGGTGGCACAGGTACTTTTCAAAAGGTTAATCATGCTCAAGATTACTGACCTAAAGCGTATTTCAAAAAATAAGGTTGTCACTGCAGCCCGTGTCGCCCGTGCCAGTGGCATTTTGAGCGAATGCCAGTGCACACCAGTACACAAACCAGCCATCGAAAATCATCACTCTTGTTGTTCTTAGAGCGGACCGCCCGGCCGAATCCGTCGGTCCACTGCAGTCGGCCACTCCGGTTTTGAGTCTTCTGGCAACCCATCAATCATCGCCTGCCGTTGCCGCGCATGAAAATCCTGACTCGCAGCATCCGCCGACCTCTCTCCAAATTCCCGAATCGTCATCCACTCAAGCTGCTCAGTCGTCTGATCCAATTGCATGGCTGCAAGAAGGTCCAGCGGACGACCAGAATCCTGAATGCAAAACGGCCAGAGCTCGTCTGGATCCGCTTGCGTGAGCCAGGTCTGGAACCCAAGCTTCACGCGCGGTGCGATTTCCGGCGGGTACTTCGAAACCAATTTCTGTGAGTTGATGAGAAGTGAATTGGCATGGCCTTTACGGTCCAGAAAATTACGCAACTCAATGGCGGCATATTTCTCTTTGGGTTGCGTATCCAGAAAGTGAATGGACTCCCATGAAAGGGGGTGGATGTCAGTGTTGTCTTCCAAGGCCTTGAGCCTAGCCTTTCGCGCATCAGCCAATGTCCCTGCATCGACGTCCAAAATCACCGATGCCGCTGCGGTGGAATACGAGAAAGATTTGACCTCATCCTCAGGGATATTGCGCAACATCGCACGCGCTGCGAGTATTGCTTTGTGTTTCGTCGCCTGGACCAACTCCGCGCCACCAGTTGCCATACCGCGTCTCCTTTAAAAGATATGCGCATTGTGTCTCAAACCTGGACCCGACCCGGGTACCGCCGTACCCAGCGCCACCACCATTTATGCAGACCGAATTTCTGGGATTTTCTTGGAAAAGAAGGAAAAACTGGACGCCCATATCCCAATTCCCCATAAGTGAAGAGTCCGGAAATATCATCGCGCCCAATGCTGAGTCACAGTGGCTTGCAGACACAAGGAGTACCCAATGGACAATCAACTTTCCCGCAACGCATCGTTGGCAAATACGCCGGCGCACACGCCAGCGGCCACGTCAAAACCGACCATCACCATCCCCGGTTACGACGGCACTCTTCCGCGCTTTCAGGGCAACCAACCCCTGTTTGGCGCAGCCCGCTTTGTCAGTGCTTCTGGCATCAATTGGGGTTACGCCAACTTCACGGTGCAATCAGATCTTTGCGAGCCCTATCA
>CAJBMJ010000580.1 GCA_903954045.1 uncultured beta proteobacterium
TGCAGGCCTGCGCTCAGGCGGCGGGGCGTCGCGTGCGGTGTTGCGCCGTGCGCCGGGTGGCAGTTTGCAGCCCCTGTTTGGTAATGCCCTGTGGATGGAATACCAGGACCTGCTGAACCGCCCGGTGTGGGGCGATGCCACCACGGCAGACGAGCGGCAAAGCGTTTTAGCAGCGCTGGCCGGCGGGGCGCAGGCCATCGTTACCCACAACTTGCGGGATCTGCGCGGTGGTGAATTGCAGTTGGGAACTTTGCGGGTGATGACACCCGCTCAATGTCTGGAGGAGTGGAAATGAGTACTTTGACCATACGGCTGCCCGATGACACGGCGCAGCGGCTCAAATCGCTGGCGCAAAGCCGGGGCCTGTCCATGAACAAACTGGTGGAACAGCTCAGCGCGCACGCACTGGCTGCGTGGGACACGGAGAACCATTTCCGAGCCATGGCTGCCACGGGGGATGTGCGCAAAGCGCTTGGTGTGCTGGATCGGCTGGATGCGGCAGATGCCGCTTCAATTAAGCACTAAATAGGCCCCTAGCCCTCGTGGAATAAGCGCAAGCAGCTACTAAATTTGTAGCAACTTGCGCAACCCTCTGGCAGACGCAAGGCGAACGGTGCCTTACGCCGCCTTCACCTTCAGCCGCCACGCGTGCAGCAGTGGCTCGGTATAGCCACTGGGCTGCGCCAACCCTTTGAACACCAGATCCGTCGCCGCCTGGTAGGCCATGCTGGTGGCAAAGTTGCCAGCCATCGGCTGGTACAGCTTGTCACCGGCATTCTGCTGGTCTACCACGGCCGCCATGCGCTCGAAGGTCTCGGTGATCTGGGCTTTAGTCACCACGCCATGCAGTAACCAGTTGGCCATGTGCTGGCTGCTGATGCGCAGCGTGGCGCGGTCTTCCATCAGGCCCACGTTGTGGATGTCGGGCACCTTGGAGCAGCCCACGCCCTGGTCCACCCAGCGCACCACGTAGCCCAAGATACCTTGTGCGTTGTTGTCCAGCTCTTGTTGTTTCTCGGCGTCGCTCCAGTTGGGGGTGGTGGTGACTGGCACTTGCAGCAGGTTGTTGAGAATGCCGTCGCGTTCTTTCTCGTAATTGGTCTTCTCCATGCCCTTTTGAATGTCACTGACCAGCACCTGGTGGTAGTGCAGGGCGTGCAGCGTGGCGCCGGTGGGGCTGGGCACCCAGGCGGTGTTGGCGCCGGCCTTGGGGTGCGCAATCTTCTGCTCCATCATGGCGCGCATCAAGTCGGGCATGGCCCACATGCCCTTGCCGATTTGCGCTTTGCCACGCAGGCCACTGGACAGGCCCACCAGCACGTTGTTTTTCTCGTAGGCTGCAATCCAGGCGCTGGTCTTCATGTCGCCTTTGCGGATCATGGGGCCAGCTTGCATGGCGGTGTGCATCTCATCGCCGGTGCGGTCCAGGAAACCGGTGTTGATGAAGGCCACACGGCTTTCAGCGGCGGCAATGCAGGCTTTCAGGTTGACGCTGGTGCGGCGCTCTTCGTCCATGATGCCCA